>JAXDJK010000623.1:0-6961 GCA_034665665.1 Acidobacteriota bacterium | reverse complement strand
ATCGCGCCGCGCGTCATGGCACACCGCGCACGGCTCCACGTCCGTCATGTTGTTGCAGATCGAGCAACGGAAGATCTTCGTCTTCACGTCGAGGATCGCCGTGGCCAGTGCCTCCGCCTCGGCGGCCGGGCGCTTGAGGATGTGGTACGCCAGCCGTGCGGCCGACTTGCCGCCCACGCCGGGCAGCTTCGTCAGTTCGTTGATGAGGTTTGCGAGCGGAGGAGCGGTCATGGGATCAGTGGGCAGTTCGCAGCAGGCAGTAGGCAGGAGAAAGGCCGTGGCTCGGCTTTTCGCCCCTGCCTACTGCGAACTGCCTACCGGTCTAGAAGCCCGGAATCTTCATCCCGCCGGTCATGCCGCCGATCGAGGACTGCATCTCTTCGTCGACCTTGCGGGCGGCTTCGTTGACGGCGGCTTTGATGAGGTCCTGGAGCATCTCGACATCGTTGGGGTCGACCGCTTCCTTGTCGATGGTGATGGAGATGAGCTCCTTGTTGCCGGTCATCTCGGCTTTGACCATGCCGCCGCCGGCGCTGCCCTCGGCGCGGAGGTTGGCCATGCGCGACTGCATCTGCTCCTGCATCTGCTGCGCTTGCTTCATCAGTTGTTTGATATTCATCGGTTCTCCCTTAACGCTTACGTGAATCGACGATCTCGCCGCCGAGGTGCTTGCGGAACGCGCTGACGACGGGATCGTCCCGCAACGGCGACGGCTTGTCTTCGGCACGTCGTCCCTCGGCCGGCCGGTCCGACGCGGTCTCGATCACCAGCTGCGTCGGCTCGCCGTAGACCTCGGAGGCGAGCTGCTCGAGGGCCGCCTTTGCATCGACGAGCGGCTCCGCAAGATGCGGATCGTCGAACGCCAGAATGATGCGGTTGCCTTCTTTCGCCGTGCGTTTCGCGCCGGTCATGTAGCCGGCGAGCAGCGGACGCGCCTTCTGCACGCGTGCGAGGAACGCATCAGGCGAGGAGCCGTCCGCCGGCGCGGCAGCTCGGGGGGCTGAACGCGGCTCAGGAGCCGCTGCCGGCGCGGACGAAGGCGCGGATGAACGTGCCGGTGACGCCGGACGGGCTGCCGGAGCGGGACGCGAAGTCGCCGGCGCCGCCGTCTGCTCGCCGCGTACGACCTGCTCGATGGCCTGCAGGCGCGGGAACGTGGCCGCCTTCAAGAGGGCGATCTCCACGGCCAGGCGCTGATGCTCTGCGCGGTTCACCGTCTCATCGTCGCGCAGCAGGAGATTGGCGATCCGCAGCAGCTCCGTGTAGGAGAACCGGTCCGCTACATCGCGCATCGTGACCAGGTCTTCCGGCGAGCAGGCCAGCATGGCCTCGTTCGCACCGCCGCCCAGGAGCAGCAGATTGCGCACGAAGTTCAGCAGGTCGCGGTAGAGCATCCGGAAATCGCGTCCCGTATCGGCCGCTTCCTGCAGGGTCTCCAGCACGCCGCCGTGATCGCCCTCACCGATGAGAATGACCACGCGGGCGAAGAACGTCGTTTCGGACAGGCCGAGGATCGTGGCCACGTCCGCGGGTGTCACCGAGCGGCCGCTGAAGGCGATGATCTGGTCGAGGAGCGAGAGCGAATCGCGCACGCTGCCTTCCCCGCGGCGAGCGATCACTTCGAGCGCGCCGCGATCCGCGCGGATCCCTTCGGCTTCACAGACCTCCGCCAGCCGGCCGATCATGTCCTCGAGCGTGATCTTCCGCATGATGAACTTCTGCACGCGGGACAGGATCGTCTGCGGGACCTTGTGCATCTCCGTAGTGGCGAACATGAACACCACATGCGGCGGCGGCTCCTCGATCAGCTTGAGGAGCGCGTTCCACGAGGCGGTGGAGAGCATGTGCGCCTCGTCGATGATGAAGATGCGGTAGTGATCGCGGGCCGGCTGGAACTGCGAGACGTCGCGGAGCTCGCGGACGTTGTCGACGCCGGTGTACGTCGCCGCGTCGATCTCACGCACGTCGAGGTCGATGCCTTCGGTGATCTCGCGGCACGACGTGCAGACGTTGCACGGCTCGATGGTCGGGCCGGTGACGCAGTTCAGCGCCTTGGCCAGGATGCGTGCGGCGGTCGTTTTGCCGACACCGCGGACGCCGGAGAACAGGTAGCCATGGTGGATGCGCTGCTGCTCGATCGCGTTCTGGAGGGTCCGGACGACCGTCTCCTGCCCGATGACATCCCGGAAGGATTGGGGACGGTATTTGCGCGCGAGAGCCTGGTAGGACATGCGGCCGGAAGTTTAGTTCGAAATGGCGGTCAGCCGCCGAGAAGCAAATGGCCCGCTCGATAGCGGGCATGTCCCCGCTCGGAAGAGCCCAGGCCGGACTGTGTCACACAGGTTTCGCACCTTATCGCTGCTTCCTTCCGGACCTGACGAGGTTCGGTGCGCCTGCTGCACAGGACCCGGGCTCATCCCAGCGGGCCATGCACCTGGCGCGGGGCCAGGCTGGCGGAGAGAGTGGGATTCGAACCCACGGTACGGGTTAACGTACACACGCTTTCCAAGCGTGCGCCTTAAGCCACTCGGCCATCTCTCCACGATGTAGACGTGAATGGGGATGATTAATGTTGATCGTTAATGCCATCAACATTGCAGCGCAAGAAAATGGCGGAGAGGGAGGGATTCGAACCCTCGATACCCGTGAAGGTATAACGGTTTTCGAGACCGCCGCGTTCAACCACTCTGCCACCTCTCCGTTTTCTCACGCTGCCGCAGCTGGCGGAAGAACCTCTGGAGCAGCTCTCGCGAGCGCTCCTCCTCGAAGCCTGCCTCGACTTCCAGCCGATGATTCAGCCGGACGTCCTGGACCAGGTTCCCGAGGGAGCCACAAAAGCCTGCCTTTGGATCGGATGCGGCGAAGATCAGCCGCGCCACACGCGCGTTGACCAGCGCGCCGGCGCACATCGCGCACGGCTCGAGAGTGACGACCATGGTCGTTCCCTCCAGCCTCCAGTCACCGATTGCCGCGGCTGCCTCGCGAATCGCGTACAGCTCGGCGTGCCCGAGAGGATCACCCGACTCGCGGCGATTCCGCCCGCGTCCGATGATCTTCCCTTCGGCATCGACGACCACGGCCCCCACCGGGATCTCCCCGTCGGTGGCCGCCTCCTCGGCAAGCGCAAAGGCTTCTTCCATCCACTGCGCTTGATTCATCTATCAAAGAGTACGACGGCGGGCACGTATGGCCCGCCGTCAGGTTGATTCAGATTGGTGCACCCAGGAGGACTCGAACCTCCAACCTTCTGATCCGTAGTCAGATGCTCTATCCAATTGAGCTATGGGTGCGAGCACCGGTCGCTAACCGCCCTCCCGGGCTGTTCATTCCGGCGCGGCGGCGGATTGTACTCAGGTGGGCTCCCCTCGGCAAGCGGCACCCTGAAAAGATTCCGCTATACCCCCGGCATCCTACTTGCGGTAGACTTCCATGCCCTGACGCTCAGCAATTCACCCTTCACGGCCTCTACGGTTGGCTACTGCCTACCCACCCTTCCCCAGCCAACCGTGGAGGCGTGATTTTTTATGCGGAAGGACGACTACTACCGCCGCACCATGCACACCCCGGACGATCCGGCCCGCGCGGCGCAGCGCGCCACGCTTCGCGAGATCTCCCGCACCCTCCTCCCGCTGCACCGTGCCCTGATCGAAGCGGCCCGCGCCGAGTACGACGCCACGGTCGCGCCGGTCACCGGCCCCAACCATCTTCTGCAGCTCCTCGGCGATGACCCGTTCTTCACCTGGCTGAAACCGATCACCGCGCTGATCGTGGACATCGACGAGATGGTCCGCACCGACTACGCGGCCGCGGACGCCGAGGCCATCGCCGCGCGGGTCCAGCGCCTGTTCGGCAACGACGCGGACGAAACCTTCGCCGTCCGCTACGTACCTATCCTGCAGCGCGACGTCGATGTAGCGATCGGCCACGCCGCCGTCCGCCAGGCCCTCGGAAAGCTCGTTTCCTGAAGCGAACGAAGCATTTCCGCCCCGCCGCTACACCTTAATTGCAGTAAAGTAAGCGTCTCCCCACTATGGATCACTTCCCGTTCGACGACGACTACGTGCGGCGTCTCCGCGACGGCGACCGCTTCACCGGCGAGCATTTCGGCTCCTATTTCCCGCCAATGCTGCGCATTGTGTTGCGCGGGATGGGCGTACACGCCGACACGATCGAGGACATCATCCAGGAAACCCTGATGCGGGTGCTGGCTGCCGTCCAGGCGGACAAGATCCGAGACGGCCACGCCTTCGGCGGCTTCGTGGTGACAGTCTGCAGGAACACCGCTCAGGAAGGATTCCGCAAGAATCCCAAAACCGAGAGTATCGGTGAGCGGGATGTGTGGTCCAGTCGCGATGATCCCCAGAGGGAGATCCTCAGCCGCGAGGAGGCCCGTCACGTCCGTGACGTCCTCCTCGAGATGAAGCCGCGTGACGCCGAGATTCTGAGAGCCGTCTGTCTGGAGGAGCGGGACAAGGACGAGGTCTGCCGGACCTTCGGGATCGACCGCGCCTATCTCCGCGTGCTCATCCATCGGGCGAAAGAGGAGTTCCGCAAGCGAGCGGAGCGCGACCCGCTTTTTTTTCCCGACCACTGAAACGAAATCGCGGCTGGCGTCACTATCTCACCAGGAAAGACAATGGACCATCACTCAGCAATCGATAGCCAGGCCGCCGAGCGTTACACGCTGGCCGAAATGAACCAGGCCGAGCGGGCCGACTTCGAGATGCATTACTTTGACTGCACGGTTTGTACAGCGGATGTCCTGGCGTACGAAAAACTGCGGATGGCCGTTCGTGATTGGAATCCGAAACCGGTGCCGGTGCCGGTGCCGGTCCCACCTGACCTTCTCCGTCGCATCGCTCCCTGGGCCATCGCGGCCAGCATCGCCGGCTGGGGTTGCGTTGGAATCGACCATGTGGTCACCCTGCCGCAGTACGCCGCACAGGTGCACTATCTGAACAACCTCGTGGACCAATTTCGCGGAGTGCCGGAACAGATCGAGATGACCCCCGGTACCCGTTCCGCGGCAATGCCGCCGAACGTCAAAAGCGGCCGGCCGTTGCTGCTCAACGTGGAGATCCTCCCGCACGAGGACTACGTTAGCTATCGCGGGGTCCTTTATGGGCCCGGCAACGCGATGATCCAAACGACACCCATCGCGGTCGACACGACCGTGCCTGTAGTTGTCCGTCCATTGCCCGCGGGCAGTTACAAGATGGTGATCGAGGGTGTCCGAAAGGACGGCAATCGCCCGAAGATCACCGCAACCTACCCATTCGTCGTCAGTGGTTCCTGAGGGTCCGTCGCAGAAACAGCGTCCGAAGCGCTGAACAAGGAGAGAGCCATGTCCGAAGTGTCCTATGCGTATCACGCCAATGCCCTCGGCATCGGCGGAGTGATCCATCATCCAACGCGCAAAGTAATCCCCAGCCTCGCCGCGACCGTTCTCGCACCGACCGGCGGCATGGGCTCGTCTGTGGTCACCGACTACAACCAGCATGGGGTCTCGTTCACCACCGCCTATTCGATGGTTCGCGGCGACGAGACTTCCGATGGGCACTTCCGAACCGAAGCGGAGGTCACGATCGACAATCTCGACGTGCAGGGTAAGCTCCACGTCGACCGGATGCGCGCCACGGTGACGTCCCTGCGGCTGCCGACGGAGAGTGAGGCCCGGATCACCTTCCATGCGGAGTATGTCGGCTTCTACATCGGCGGAGATAAGGTTCTCCCGGACGTCGACCTGGATCTGTTCACCAACTACCCCACCTATGACCAGTTCCTCGGGGAGGTCGCGTACAACTGGGGCCACTACAAGGACCTATTTGGCTGGAACGACCAGGAGTTGCCGGACGTGGACCTGCAAATTCAGAAGGCGCTGTCCCCGCCGAGCTCTCCGGTCGGTCCAAACCCATTGACATCGCTGCGCGCTTCCATGCTTCGGGGCGTCAATACAGACGCGGACATCGAGCGGAAAGGGAACGTCCTGCGCGTGCCGGGCTTCGGTAAGGTCCGGCTCGCGGAAGTGCTCCTGAAGCCCGGCCGTCGCCGTCTCACGTTGCTCCAGGTCGACCTCGACCGGCCGGAGCCGGTGATCCAGAGCGCAATGGCGCAGATCGCAAGGGGGGTAGAAAACCTCCTCGCCGGAGATTCTGAGACCTCTACAGCGCAGTCCGGGGGTACCATCTCCATGGCATCTCTGGAAGGCAATGGGACACTCATCTGGCCGAAGCAGGGCGGTTAATCGACTCGTCGCGCCGCTGCTGTTCCTGATCGCGCTCGCGTGGCAGGCAGCAGCGGCGCCTCCGCCTACCGAAGAAGCGGCGTATCGCGACGCCCGCTCGATGATCGACCGTGGCGATCTGGCCGGCGTGATGAAAAAGGCGGACGCGGCCCTCGCCGTGCCGGGCAGGCACGATCCTCAATGGACTTGTGCGTGGCAGATGTTGCGTGCCGAGATCATGGTGCAGGGGAAGGGAGGGGCCGACAACGCCAAAGCGATCGTGGACGCTCCGCTCCCTTCTGCATGCGTGACCAGTGAGGCCGAAGTGCGCCGCCTGCAGATTCGAGCATATCTCGCCAAAATGGCCCGAGAGGACGACAAGGCGGAGTCCACCATTAACGCCGCTCTCGCGCTGGCAGAAAAATATCACCCCAAGATCGTCGCGGAACTGATCCTCGCCACTGCCTCGGTCGGCAATGAGCGGGCGGGTGAAAGCAATGCGCGCAAAGCCGTCGCGCTCGCGCGGAAACAGAAAAACAAAGCGGTCGAAGCAAAGGCCCTGGCTACCCTCAGCGCAACACTGATTGGAAAAGCGCAATACGCGGAAGGGATCAGTTACGGCGAACAAGCGCTCGCCATGTCCCAGCAACTCGGCCTCAAAACGAACGCGGCGCGAGCTCAGGCCAATCTCGCCTGGGCGCTCGTCGACATCGGTGATTACGAACGGGCGGCCGCGTT
>JAXDJK010000622.1:0-4130 GCA_034665665.1 Acidobacteriota bacterium | reverse complement strand
CGCCGGCATCGCCGCGGCTGTCCTCCGAGGGGTTCTTCCACGTCGCGATGCCGTTCTCGATTCCGAAGCGCTCTTCGACGGGCGACTTGAAGTAGTCGTTGCCGGTGGTGTGAATGGCGAGCGGGATGGAGTGTTCGTCGACCTGCATCACGGTGTGCAGCTTCGGTCCGCGGCCGCGGTCGTTGAATTCGTAGTCGATGGTCATGTCGCGGCCGCTGGTGGTGACGATCTCCTTGCCGGCGGCGTTCGTGCTCATCAGCACCGTGTAGCGGCGGACGTCACCGGCCGTGCTGGTTTGGGCGGGCTTGACCGGCTGGTGCGCACACCCGCCGAGGAGGACGACGGCGAGGAGAAGCGGAAGCAGTTTGTCGCGCATGACCCTAGATTCTAGAATGCCCCCGCCATGCCGCGCCCGTCTGTTTCCGCGATCATCACCACTTTTAACGAGATCGACTTCATCGAGGACTGCATCCGCTCGGTCGAATGGGCCGACGAGATCTACCTGATCGACTCGTATTCGACCGACGGCACGGTGGAATTGATCCGGGAGAAGTTTCCGCAGGTGCGGCTCGAGCAGCGGACGTATCACGGGGCGGCCTCGCAGAAGAATTACGCGATCGACCGCGCGGCGCACGACTGGATTTTCTACATCGACGCCGACGAGCGGGTCACGCCGCCGCTGCGCGATGAGCTGCTGCGTACGATGGAAGGGAAGCTGGAACTGTGGGCCTACTCGGTGGGCCGCCGCAATTTCATGCTGGGCCAGGAGGTGAAGTACAGCGGCCTGCAGCGCGATCGGGTGACGCGTCTCTTCCATCGCGAGCACGCGCGCTATCCGAACCGGCGCGTGCACGCGGATCTGCTGGTGGACGGCGAGACCGGGATGCTGAAGCAGCGCATGCTGCATTTCTACATCCGCACCTTCGATCACATGATCGCCAAGATGACGCGCTACGCGAACTGGGGCGCGGCGCAGATGTTCATCGACGGGAAGAAGACGAATGCCTGGGGGATCTTCAATCACACCCTCGGCAAGTTCGTCCGCGATTACATCTTCAACCTCGGCTTCCTCGACGGCACGCGCGGCCTGATCTCCGTCGGGATGCACGTCTATTACACGTTCTGGAAGTACGCAAAGCTCTGGGAGCTGATCCAGCTCAAGCGCCTAGGCAAGCCGGTCCCGCTGCCGTCGCTCGATGAGGAGGAAGGGCGCTGGGAGCTGCCGTGGGAGAAGCGGTGACCCCGGGTTTGTCATCCCGAGCGTCGAGCGAGGGACCTGTGCGGGTGGGGCGCGGGGAGTGTGGCTCGTGCCCCGCGCCCCACCCGCACAGGTCCCTCGCTACGCTCGGGATGACAAACGTGACGTGCCGCTACTCTGCCGCTTCGACCAGCACGCGCAATCCCTCCACCGCCCGAACCCGCACCGTGGCCCCTTCCGGGATGTCGCTCTTCGACATCGCGTTCCACAGCTCGCCGTTGACGAAGACCTTGCCGTCGGCGCTGACGCTCGTGCGGGCCACGCCGATCTCGCCGATCATGGCGCCGGCGCCGGTGACGACGCGGTAGTTTCGCGAGCGGACCACGAGCGTCATCAGGAAGACGGCGATGAGTCCAATGGGGACGCTGATGGCGAGCGCGGTGACGAGGTGCACGCGCATCTCCGGAATGGGACCGTCCACGAGGAGCAGCGCGCCGAGGACCATGCAGACCACGCCGCCTGCGCCGAGGACGCCGTAGGAGGTGAATTTCGCCTCCAGCGCGAACAGGACGAACGCGGCCACGATCAGCGCGAAGGCCGCGTAGCGCGTGGGCAGGAGGTTGAGGGCGAAGAGGGCCAGCAGGATGGCGATCAGGCCGACCACGCCCGGAAGGATCGCGCCCGGATGGTTGAATTCGGCGTAGAGCGAGAGCATCCCGAGGGAGAAGAGCAGGAATGCTACGTTCGGGTCCATGATCCAGGCCAGTAGCCGCTGGCGCAGGGACATGTCGTGGCGGTGGAGCGGCTGACCGGCGGTGTGCAGCACGACCTTGCTGCCGTCGAAGCGGCGGATGGTCTTGCCGTCCGCCCAGCGCAGCAGGGAAGGCACGTCCGGCGCGATGACGTCGATCAGCTTCTGCGCGAGCGCCTCGTCTTCGCTGAACGCCTTGGCTTCGCGGACGCCGCTCTCGGCCGCGGCGACGTTGCGTCCGCGCCGGTGAGCGATGCTACGGATGAAGGCCGCGGAGTCGTTCTGCATCTTCATCTTCATGACGTCGTCGAGCTTCTGCCCGAGGATCACCGGATGCGCGGCGCCGGTGTTCGTCCCGGGCGCCATCGCTGCGACGTCGGCCGACAGGAGGATCAGAAAGCCGGCGGACGCGGCGCGCGAGCCGCTCGGGCCGACCCAGACCAGTACCGGGACGCGTGAGTGGACGATCTTCTCGATGATTTCGCGCATCGAGCTTTCGAGACCGCCGGGGGTCCGTAGCTCGATGACCACGGCCGTGGCGTTCATCGCCGAGGCGTCGGCGAGGGCGCGGTCGATGTACTCGGCCGTGATGGGATGAATCATGTCGTCGACCACGACGTGGACGACGTCGGCTCGCACCGGAGCGACGACTGCAAGAAAGAGCGCTGCGAACAGCATGGCGATTCGCACGGCGATGCCTCCGTCGTCATTTTCGCGCAACTTCAGGTCATGAGAGGCGAAATCGTCGCCTTTTTTGCTGTCGCCGACAGCATTCGTGATGTTGGTGCACATCAACCGTGATATCGCTGAACATCGCACGTGATGTCCATCAACATCAATGTTGATGTTGCTTCACATCACGCGTTATGTCATGCGACATGACGAATGATGTGCATCGATATCACGCGTGATGTGTGGCGACATCGCACAACCCCTCCGGCGACGGCTCAACCGGGCATGTAATCGGGTTGCGGCTCGTAGTTGAAGAACTTCGTGATGTCGTTGCGAAATACGAGCTTAAAGTCGCCGATCGGGCCGTTGCGCTGCTTGGCGATGATGATCTCAGCGATGCCCTTCTCCTCGGTGTCCTTGTTGTAGACCTCATCGCGGTAGATGAAGAGCACGAGGTCGGCGTCCTGCTCGATGGAGCCGGATTCCCGGAGGTCGGAGAGCTGCGGCCGATGGTCGCCGGTACGCTGTTCGGAGCGCCGCGAGAGCTGCGAAAGCGAGAGCACGGGGATGTTCAGCTCTTTGGCGATGGCCTTCAGGCTCCGCGAGATCTGCGCGACTTCCTGCTGGCGCGACTCGATCTTCCCCTTGATGGCCATGAGCTGGAGGTAGTCGACCATGATCATGTCCAGGCCCACTTCCATCTTCAGGCGCCGCGCCTTGGCGCGCATCTCCAGCGGGTCCATGCCGGGCGTGTCGTCGATGAAGATCCGCCCCTTCGAGAGCCGCGCCGACGCTTCCGCCAGCTCGCGCCAGTTGCGCTCGGAGAGCATCCCGCCGCGGATCAGGTGATTGCCCACCCCCGATTCCGAGGAGAGGATGCGCAGGCCGATCTGTTCTTTGCTCATTTCCAGCGAGAACACGCCCACCGAGTGCAGCCGGTCGCTCCCGTTGCGCGGCAAGCCGTCTTTTCCCGGGATGGCGATGGCCTCGGCGATGTTCATCATGAACGACGTCTTCCCCATCGACGGGCGAGCCGCCAGGATGATCAGATCCTGCGCCTGAAACCCCGAGGTCATCTCGTTGAACCGGTCGTAGCCAGTGGGAAGCCCCGTCAGCAGCTTCCCATTCGACCCGATCTGCTCGATGGCCGTCATATTCGCCCGCGTGATGCGGTCCAGACCGACGAAGCCTTTGTCGATGCTCCCCTCGGCGATCTCGTAGAGCGACTTCTCGGCGATGTTCAGCACGTCGGCCGGCTCGCTCGGTGCGTCCAGCGCCGCACGCATCACGCTGTTGCCCATGATGATCAGCCGCCGCAACGTCGACTTTTCCTTGACGATGCTGGCGTAGCGCTCGACGTTCGCGATGTCCGGCACGCCGTCGACCAGCGAGGAGATGTACCCGATGCCGCCGACGCTCTCGAGCTGCGCGTGCTTCGCCAGCTCTTCCTTCAGCGTGAGCGGCTCGATGGCCCGGCTTTCCTCCGCCATCCTCCGCATCGTCCCGAAG
>JAXDJK010000621.1:0-4652 GCA_034665665.1 Acidobacteriota bacterium | reverse complement strand
CCCGAAGGAGAATGCCGAGCACCTGATGCTGGTGGACCTCGGCCGCAACGACGTGGGTCGCGTGGCGCGCAGCGGCTCCGTCGAAGTGGAGGACTTCCGCCGCATCGAGCGCTACAGCCACGTGATGCATCTGGTGACAGACGTACACGGCATCCTGCGCGAGGACCACACCCCCGTCGATGCCTTCCTCTCCGGCTTTCCGGCCGGCACGGTCAGTGGTGCGCCGAAGATCCGGGCCATGGAGCTGATCGACCGCTTCGAGAACACGCGCCGCGGTCCCTACGCCGGTGCGGTGGCGTACTTTGGCTTCTCCGGCAACCTCGACTCCTGCATCACCATCCGCACGGTCACTCTGGCCAACGATCGCGCCTACGTGCAGGCGGGCGCGGGCATCGTCTACGACAGCGATCCGGCCACGGAGTACGTGGAGACGGAGAACAAGTCGGCCGCGCTGCGGCGGGCGGTGTCGGTGGCGAAGCGGATCATCGCCGAGCGGTAGCCGTTCACCCGTTCACCGTTCGCTGGGGCGCCCGCCGCGCGGCTGGACGAAGCGCACGCGGCGGGCGCCCATGGAGTGCAGGAGGTCGGCGAGCTTCTTCTCGGCGTTGGTGCCGGCCATGGGCAGGATGCCTTTGCGGAGGGCTTCGCGGCGGATGTTCTCCTCGGCGTGCTGGCGGGCGCGGGTCTCGAGGTCGATGTCGGCGCGGCGCAGGACGCCGGTCTTGCGGCTCATGACGTGCGATTGCTCGTTATCGACGCGGCTGACGAGCAGTTCGGGCGCGGGGAGGCGGAGGACCACCGTGCCGTCGGGCTCGCGCCAGATGTCGCCGGGCTGCAGGCGGGCCAGGTCGACGCCGGCGATGACGTCGCCGGTGGCGAGGAAGGTGATCTCGTCGCCGGCGATGGAATTGGGGAGCATGTTGTACGACTGCTTGATCGTGCCGACGTGCACGACCCGCATGGAGGCAGTCTCAAGACGGTTCAGCTCGCGGACCTGGGTGACCACGGCGGTCAGGTCGAGCGTCTCTTCCTTCGGGGTCAGGATCTGTCGCTGGACGGTCTTCTTTGCCAAACGCCAGACCAGCACGCCGGTCGTGACCATGGTGGCGACCAGGATCACGAAGACGCCCAGGAGGGTCAGGATGGCGCGGCGGGACATTAAATTTTCACCAGTAGTGGCACTTCTACCAGAGTTTTGCTATTCTGCGCGCCTCCCCGTAAGGTTCAAGGAAGCATTCAAGAGGGTGTGTCCGGACCTCTTCCTCGCTGGGGCCTCGCTCAGCCGCTTTCAAACATCCAGCTCGACTCCCGTGAGCTGCCGGTACGCCTCCAGATACTTCGCCCGCGTATGCTCCACCACGTTTGATGGAAGCTCCGGCGCGGGCGGGTTCTTGTCCCAGCCGGTGGTCTCCAGCCAGTCGCGGACGAACTGTTTGTCGTACGAAGGCGGGTTCTTGCCGACCGCGTACTGATCGGCCGGCCAGAAGCGCGACGAATCGGGCGTGAGCACCTCGTCGATCCAGACGATCCGGCCGTCCAGCAGGCCGAACTCGAACTTGGTGTCGGCGATGATGATCCCCCGCGTGCGCGCGTACTCCGCAGCTTCGCTGTAGAGCGAGAGCGTCAGGTCGCGCAGCTGCGTGGCCAGGTCGACGCCGACGATGCCGGCCATGCGCTCGAAGGAGATGTTGATGTCGTGGCCGGTATCTTCCTTCGTGGCTGGCGTGAAGATCGGCTCCGGCAGGTTGCTGGCGGTGGTCAGGCCGGGCTCCAGCTTGATGCCGCAGACCTCGCCGGTCTCCTTGTACTCCTTCAGACCCGAGCCGACGAGGTAGCCGCGGGCCACGCACTCCACCGGCACGACCTCGCATTTTTTCACCAGCACGCTCCGGCCGCGTAGCTCCGCGCGCTGACGGATGTCGTCCGGGAAGCGCTCGAAGTCGGTCTCGAGCAGGTGGTTCTCGAGCCGCGTGAAGCGGTCGAACCAGAAGTTCGAGATCTGCGTGAGGATCGTCCCTTTGTCCGGGATGCCGGGCGAGAGGACGACGTCGAAGGCGGAGATGCGGTCGGTGGCGACGAAGAGGTAACGATCGCCGAGATCGTAAACGTCGCGCACCTTCCCCCGGCGGGCCAGCGGAAAGGGGAGGGAGGTCTGCGTGATTGCTGCGCTCATGGCCCGGTAGTTTATCCCGGGGCGCCAAACTGTCATCCCGAGCGTAGCGAGGGACCTGGGCGGGTGGGGCGCGATGTGTGTGGCATGTGCCCCGTGCCCCACCCACCCAGGTCCCTCGCTCGACGCTCGGGATGACAAACTTTTTACTTGGTGATCTTCCAGCCGCTGGCGGCCTTGACGAGCTTGGCGGTGCCGCGGTGCTCGGCCTGCGCGCGGACGTTGCGGGCGTAGGCGGAGGTGAGCTTCTTGCCGAGGGCGGTCGGGTCGATGGTGAGAGCCTTCTTGCTCATGCTGGTGAGCAGATCGCCCGGGCCGGCCAGGAGCGTGGGGGACTGGTAGGTCGGATCGCCCGACAGCGCATCGACCGTGGAGGTGTAGGGGAAGACGACGGCGTAGAGGTCGTCATCGGCGGCACACGGGTCCTCGACGTAGAACTCGACGGAGCCGCGCTCGACGGAGACCGGCAGGCGCTGCTGCAGATGGCCGAGGGGCGGCAGGGTCATGGCGGCGCGGTCGAGAAGCGTCTTGCCGTCGGCATCGAAGACGGAGACGCGCAGCGTGGCGTTGCAGCGGCCGAGGTTCAGAGCGCCGACGTTCGTGCGGAAGCCGTCCGGACGGGTGTCGTTGCGGATCCCGTGAGCGATCGCGGAGATGCCGTCGCTGTCGATGTCGAGGAGGCCGGTGAACGTGCCGGGGATGGTCTGTCCGTACGTGCCGCTCGGGTCGTCGTTGTAGGTGTTGCTGGTGACGAGGAACGAGCGCGCGATGATGGTGTCGGGGACGCCCGGGTTGTCTTCCTTGAATGTAGCCACCAGGAGCGAGCCGGTGTCCTGCTGCACGTCGAAGAGGTCCGCCAGGATGTTGTCGGAGAAGGCGATGGAGTTGGCCGGTACTTCGACCAGCTCTTCGATGCCGGTGCGGCCGCCGCTCGGCATGAAGGTGACGCTGACGACGAGCTTGTGATCGAAATGCGGGTTGAAGATGCTGAACTGGGTGAGCCAGTTCGTGTTGTTGCCGCCGGCCGCGTTGGCGGAGGCGGGGATGACGTAGGTGTCATTGACCTGGGCGGCGGCGGGCAGTGCGGCGAGGAGAAGCAGGAGGGCGAGCAGGCAGGTTTTGGAGGCGTTCACGGTAATTCCTTTCGTTCCCAGCGCCCGCTCCCTCTGCGAGGTCAGTGCCGCCGCCGCGCCCGCCGCGATCGCAATCGAATCAACGGTTTAGCTCCCGCCAACCGCCAGCCGCCAACCGCCAACTGCTCTCCACACGCTACACTACCGTCCATGAATCAGATCAGCGACCGTCTCCGCGGACTGGTGCAGTCCGACATCCGCCGTATGTCCCGCGAGTGTGAGCGGGTCGGCGGCATCAACCTCGGGCAGGGGATCTGCGATCTCCCGACGATTCCCGAGCTCGTCGAGGGTGCCTGCGACGCGATCCGGACTTCGAAAGCAACATACTCGAAGTACGAGGGCATCGACCTGCTGCGCGAGCGCATTGCGGCGAAGGTGGAGCACTTCAACGGCTTCCGAATCGATCCCGCGAAGGAACTGGTGGTCACGGTCGGCTCGACGGGCGGCTTCGCGGCCGCGGCGCTGGCGACGTTGAACGCGGGCGATGAGGTGATCCTGTTCGAGCCGTACTACGGCTATCACCTGAACACGCTGAAGGTGCTGGGCATCGCGCCGAAGTTCGTGCCGCTGCGGCTGCCGGACTGGTCGATCGATTTCGAGGCGCTGCGCGCGGCGTTCGGGCCGAAGACGCGCGGGATCGTGGTCTGCACGCCGTCGAATCCGTGCGGGAAGGTCTTCACCGCCGCGGAGATGGAGAGGATCGGTGCGCTGTGCCGTGAGTTCGGGGCGTGGGCGTACACGGATGAGATCTACGAGTACATCGTGTACGACGGACGCCGGCATCAGTCGATGGCGTCGATCGAGTCGTGCCGCGATCTGACCATCACCATCAGCGGTTTCTCGAAGACGTTCTCGGTGACGGGCTGGCGGATCGGCTATGTGACGGCGAATCCGCAGGTGATTGCGTCGATCGGTTTGGTGAACGATTTGTTCTACGTCTGCGCGCCGACGCCGCTGCAGTGGGGCATCGCGAAGGCTCTGGAGATCGGCGACGACTATTACCGCAACCTTGCGGCCGACTACGAGAAGAAGCGCGATCTGCTGGCCGAGGCACTGGACGAGGCAGGCTTCCGTCCGTATGTCCCGCAGGGCGCGTATTACATGCTGGCGGAGATCCCGGAGGGCTTCACCAGCGGCCGTGAAGCGGCAGACGCGCTGATCGAGGAAGCGGGCGTGGCCTCGGTACCAGGCCCGGCGTTCTATGCCTCCGGCGCCGGCGACCGTCTGCTGCGCTTCTGCTTCGCAAAAGACTTCGCCGCCCTGGAAGAAGCCTGCAAGCGTCTGAAGTCGTTCCGGATCGCGGTGTAGTCGACGGGGAACGACGGGGGGGGGGCGGGGGGGGGGGGGGG
>JAXDJK010000620.1:0-3621 GCA_034665665.1 Acidobacteriota bacterium | reverse complement strand
GCTCTACTACAGCACCGATGACCAGGGTGTTGGCGTCTCGGTGCTCACGCATCGGCCGCCGGGTGAGGACGGCTACTTCCTCCTCACCGTGACACCGGCGTACGACACGAGCGCCCGCATCGCGCCGAAGGACATCACCTTCGTGCTCGACGCCTCGGGCAGCATGGCCGGCGAGAAGATGACGCAGGCGCGGCGGGCGCTCCGCTTCTGCCTGGCCAACCTCAATCCGAACGACCGCTTCGAGGTGATCCGCTTCTCCACCGAGGCCGACGCGCTCTTCGGCGAGCTGACCGTGGCCAGTCCCTCCAGCATCGCCAGGGCGCGCGAGTACGTGCAGCAGATGGAAGCGATCGGCGGCACCAACGCCGAGGAAGCGCTCACGCTGGCCATGAAAACCAACGCCGGATCGTCGGGACGGCCGAAGGTGGTGCTGTTCATCACGGACGGCAAGCCGACCATCGGCGAGACGGACGACGAACGGCTGGTGCGCAAGGTGCGCGACGCGAACCTGCGACAGATGCGCATCTTCACGTTCGGAATCGGCGACGACCTGAACACGCACTTTCTGGACAAGCTGACCGAGGCCACCCGCGCGGCGCGGACGTACGTCGGCGAGCACGACGACATCGAGCACCCGCTCTCCGCGCTGTACGAGAAGATCAAATCGCCGGTGCTGGTGGACCTGGCGCTGCAGTTCGGCCCGGGAATGAAGGCGTTCCAGATGTACCCGCGCGACCTGCCGGATCTGTTCAAGGGCTCGCAGCTGACGGTCTTCGGCCGCTACAGCGGCACGGGCGACGGGATCACGCTCAACGGGACGGTGGACGGCAAGCGCGTGACCCTACCCTACTCCGCCGCCTTCCCGGCACGGACGAATGGAAACGAGCTGATCGCGCCGCTCTGGGGCGCACAGCGTATCGGCTATCTACTGGACCAGATCCGCCTGCACGGCGAGGAGAAGGAGCTGGTAGACGAGGTGACAAGGCTGGCGCGGCGCTTCGGGATCATCACCCCGTACACGAGCTACCTGATCATGGAGGACGAGCGGATGCGCGTCTCGCGCAACGCACTCGCGCCGGCCAACCAGACCCTCAACGCTGGCCCCTCCTCCGCGGCAATGAGCGGCCGGATGAAGGGCGAGTACGACGTGATGCAGCGCAAGTCCGGCGCCCCGAGCGTGCAGGCCAGCAAGGAAGTGGAAGCGCTGAAGAACGCGCAGAACACCTCCCAGACCAAACAGGGCGCCACCCGCATGACCTACCAGGACGCCAAGGGCCAGACCCGGAACCTCTCCGCCCAAACGAAGAACGTGCAGGGCCGCGCGGTGTACAACGTGGGCAACACCTGGATCGACTCGCAGGTGCAGTCGGTGAAGAACCAGAAGGTCAACCGCGTGCAGTTCGCCAGCACCGCGTACTTCGAGCTACTCCGCACCGAACCGCGCGTGGCGGATTTCCTGGCGCTCGGCAGAAACGTAAGGTTCGCCGTCGCGGAGCGGATTTACGAGGTGTACGAGTAGGGGGCGGTTGCGCGCGAAGAACGCGCCGGACTACGCGGAGCGTTTGGAGTGCGGTGTCGCCACCGCTTTCGTATAGCCATCCTCGCAGCCGGTGCTGAAACCACGCTTGGCGTGACTCAACACCCGCGGCGCCTGTGGCTATACGAAAGCGGCGGGAAAGCGCCGCACTCCAAACGCTTCGCGTAGTCCGGCGCGGTTTTGGGGATCACAAACCCATCGCGTCCGCCACGGGCGCGGGGTGGGAGAAGACGCAGGCGTGGGCGCCGGGGACTTCTACCGGGTGCATGCAATTGCGGTCGGTGATGGGGTCGCGGAGGCCGCTGATGGCCACGTACGGCGTGGGGAGGTCGGGGGTGCAGGCCACGTCGTCGGCGGCTTTCTGCCAGGTGCGCAGCCAGCGCCAGAAGCCGGCGCGCCAGTAGGCGGGGATGACCAGGCGGTAGAGGGCGAACGGTTCGCGAAAGGCGTCGAGCGCCAGGTGGAGAAAGATGCGCAGGGCGTGGCGGTGGGCGGACCAGAGCGGGCCGGCGTACACGGCGCGCTTGACCAGGTCCGGCCGAATCCGTGCGAGATGCGCGACGGCGTTGCAGCCGAGGGAGTGGCCGAGCCAGACCGCATCGCGGATGCCGAGGGCATCGGCCCATGCCGCGAGTAAGACCGCGTGCTCGCGCGGGCTCACGGCCACGGCGTCGTTGCTCTCGCCGAAGCCGGGAAGATCGGGGGCGATGGGGCTCCAGCCGCGGGCGTAGAGCTCCTCGGCCAGCGGGCCAAAGTACGCGCTCGACATCCCGAGGCCGTGCAGCAGCACCACGTCGCGGGCATGACCCGACTGCCGGTGCGCCATGCCGTTCGTCCAGCCGGAGACGCCCCAGGTGAAGATCCCGCGTGAGCTGTCGTGCGGCGGAACGGCATCGAGAAATTCGAGCACTGCGCGGTTGAACTCCTCGGCCGAATCCCACATCGCCACATGCGCGGCGCGCGGCAGCACCACCAGCTTCGCGCCGGCGATCTCCTGCGCCATTGCTTCACCGTAGCGCAGCGGCACGAGCGGATCGTTCTCGCCCCACACCAGCAGCGTCGGAACGCGCAAGGCATGCATCGCTTCGCGCATGTCGCCGAGAAGCACCCGCGCCGAGGCCACGGCCACCGAGGTGGGGCCCGCGCGGAAAAAGTCAGGGATCAGCACCCGGGCGATGCGTGGCCCGCCGAACGGCGGCTTCGGCAGCGGGCGGAGGTGCTCCATCAGCTTGCGCTCGAATGGGATACCGGCCGCGTTCACCAGCACCAGCGAACGCACCAGGTCCGGGCGCTCCGCCGCCAGACGGATGGCCAGCATGCCGCCCATCGAATGCCCGATCACATGCACCGGCGCGCCGAACGTCTCCAGCCATCGCGCCAGCAGGGCCGTGACTTCCGGAAACGCCGGCAGGACCTCGGGCAGACCGAAGAAGCGGTGGTTCTGACCGAAGCCCATCAGATCCACCGCCGCCACCAGATACCGTTCCGCCAGCGCGTCGATGTTGCGCGCCCACCAGCGCGTCGAGCCGGACAGCCCGTGGATCAGCACCACCGGCGGACCGGCGCCAGTGCGCGTCTCGTAGAGGGTGTACGGCGGAAAAGAGAGGTTCAAGACAGGTCACGGAAAGACTGAATGCAAAATGCAGAATGCAAAATGCAAAATGGAAAGGCCCCGCGCACCTTCTCTCCATTTTGCATTCTGCATTCTGCATTTTGCATTTGCCTCATCTCCGCGCCCGCCCTTCCTCGACCATCAGACAGCGGTCCTGCACCACCTTGATCCCTGCCTCGGCCAGCCGCTGCGCGGCTTCGTCGTTGCGGATGCCGAGCTGGAACCAGACGCTCTTCGGCTTCGCCGCGATGATGTCGTCCACGTGCGGGGGGATGTCGGTGGGGCGGCGGAAGACGTTCACCATGTCGATGGGGCGGCCGATGGCGGCCAGGGTGCGGAAGACCGGGCGGCCGAGGATCTCCGTCGCGTCGGGGAAGTACACGGGAACCGGGATGACCTCGTAGCCCTGCGCGGCCATGTGCGCCGCCACATAGTGCGCGGCCTGATCGGCGTGCGACTCCGGCTTGATCCC
>JAXDJK010000619.1:0-8481 GCA_034665665.1 Acidobacteriota bacterium | reverse complement strand
TGACGATAACGCTGGGGATCAATCCGGCCGCGCAGAGCATTTCAATAGCGTCCATGCTCCGTCGGCTCGCCACCCGCGTCCGCTCCACGCTTCCCTGCCAGCGAAGGTCGTTCAAGTCATCAGGACCGTCGAGCGAGATGCCGGCCTGGACACGGTACTTACTGAAAAGCTCGACGTGCGCGGGCGTCAACAGGACACCATTGGTCTGGATACCATTCCCCCCCGACCTCTCCAATCCCCACGCGAACAAGACCTCCAGATCCGCGATCGGGACGAGAAGCGGCTCGCCGCCGAAGAGGGCGAATGGTCCACCTTCGGCGTCGACGGCGGCCTTGATGACGTTGAGGTCATAGCGGCTGCCGCTGTTACCGGCTTGCCGTTGAGGATTCTGGTAGCAGTAGTGGCAGCCGAGATTGCACTGGACTCCGAGGGGCCGCACTTCGACAGTCATCGGTAGCCTCAAAAAATATCGAAATGAACGTCGGCATGACCGAAGTCGACGTGCGGCAGGTCCACATGAATCGGAATGTCGATGTGTTCGTCTGCATGAATGTCGAAGTGATGATCGGCGTGGAAATCGACATGCGGAATCGGCACGCCGAGGACGTCCTCGACGATCCTTCTCGCCACGTCGATCGGCAGCTCGCCGATCTGCACCAGCACCATGACCGCTCCTTGCGGCGTCACCCCGATAGTCGACAACTCACGTACGATGTTCTCGGCCGTCCTTCCGAGCTCCTTGAGCGTCACCGCCACCACTTCGGCCGTCTTGTGAAAGATCGTGAACAGTACCTGGGCCACACCTTCGACGATCACCACGACCCCGGCGGCAAGGAACTGAATCCACCGGTCGGCATTGCTTAAAATCGCCGCGAAAATCTGGGCCGCGTTCCGCTGGATCTCGGCGAGGAGCAGCCGCGGGAGATCCTCGATCGACCGCAACTCACCACCAAGGTCAAAATCCGGTACCGAGAACGTGAAACCGAGCACCGAGAAGCTGCCGCTCAATGTGGCGTGGATGGCGCCGCCGCCGATCGTTACGCCGAGGCGGCCCTCGAAACCCGTTTCCCCGATATGAATGGTCCCCATAGAGATGTTGGTCCCCGGAACGTTGATCGGGCCGATATCGGCGCTGAAACCGAACCGGACCGTACCCTCGACCATGCCGGTGCCATCACCGACGCTGCAGGCCAACTCCGTATCCACGATTCCGAGGCGGTTGCGCAGGTCGAACTGGAACCCATCCGCCCGGACTTCCGCCAGCACGGATTGGCGGAGTCCCAGCACGGCCACCTCGCCGGCCAGTTCCAGGAACGGCGATCGCCGGTCGCGGATGGTCAACGTCGGACCGCCGCCTTCCGACGGTCCCGAGATCACAATCAACCCGAGTAGGTCGATGCGCATCAGCTCCGCGTGAGCCTCCAGGCCGGTCGCCGGATCCACGCGGATCGAGCACTGGCCAGAGAGACCGCCGACGGACACGGTGCCTTTCAGGAAGAACCCGACGTCGAAAGTCTGGCCGTCGATGGTCACCGGCAATGGCGGAGGAACCACCGACAGAGCCACGTCGCGGAACTGCACGATGTTGAAGACGTCGGGCACGCCTGTCGATCCGAAGAAGGTTTCGATGACGTCGAGGATCGTGATCGCTTCATCGAATGATCCCGCCAGCATCGTCGGGACGCCGCCTTGGAATCGTACGACGACGCTCATCTGCTTGGTGGCATCGCGTGTCGAAAGTGCGACCGCCCCCGCAATCGTGATGGCAGGAGCCGGCAGTACTTCACCTTGAACGGCCAGCCGCTGCACGACCAAGCGGGGAATGCCGAAGGGACTCGCCCACGGCTCCGCGGTCGCTACTTCCACCGTAACCCGGCCCACGCCAGCGGTGAATCGTCCCCGCAATAGAGGGAGGTTCAGCGCCTGGATGCGCACGATTCCCTCAACCGAAACAGAGGGGGGCGAGAGCGGGCGAACCACGATCATGGAACGCGACAGAGTCATGAAGCCCGCGATCACGTCGACATCCGGCAGTTCCCGCGACTGCAGTTCCACATCCGGGATCACCACCGGGCCGAGCGACAGTCGCACCGGCATCGCCTGAAGCGACAGCAACTGGCGCAGGAGTGCGAGCACATCGCCCTCGAGCGGTAATTCGCCGACCAGGAGCGCTCCCGTCTCCAAGCTACCGACACCATCCGGTAACCGGATACCGCGCACGCGGTCCATTGCGCCCGGACTACTGGCGAGAACCGCCGTCAGGTCGCGCGGCACGAATGCATCCAGTGGCTCCAGGATTGGAAGGAACGCAGAGAACCGCGCATCGGCCGGCCGTACGTGCAGCACGGCGACATAGTCGAACGTACCACCGGCGCGACGCGCCTCCAGCTCGATTCGGTCGAAGACTCCCCCGCTCGACCTCAATGAGAACACGGCATCCCGGCCCGATACGGCCAGCCTGACACGCCCGGTTTCCATCGTCAGCCGGGCCACCACTGGAACGTCGAACCGGCCGCCGGTGAGCACACCCACCACCTCACCGAGTGAGCTGGCCGGCACGTCGCCCTCAAACAGCAGTTGCACGGCGGGCGTCAGTACGTTCAGCAGAATGTCGTACGGCGCCGGCGCGAGTCCTAGTACCGAGACAATACCCCGGATGTGGCCGAGACTACTCACCACCGTCACTGGACTGGTCAGACGTACCGCGATCGTCGCCGAACCGAAGATGGCCACGACCTGCGCAGCGAATGCGGGATCACCGAGCGCCGCGACATTCAGGCGCAACACACCCTGCGACGTGGAGCCTAGGAGAAGATTACGGAGTTCTGTCGGCGTCATTCGTACCCTCGATCAATGCGTAGAGGGACCATGGCCCGCTTTTCCCGCGGACTGCCATCGCAATGCCTTACCAAAATAACTCCTTGCGCTCTATGCGATGACAGCATAATCTGACCGGACTTCAGGAGGGACATCCCTATGACCACCCGGCTCCGCGTCTCGACGCTGCTGTTGTTCGTACTCACGCTCGCCTCTTCCGCGGCGGCACGCGTGCTGTCGTACGCCCCGTACACGAACCGCACGGCCATCCCCGCCTTCCAGGCGCGGGAGGAGCGCTACTTCGCGCTCATCGAGCACGATCCCTTCGGGTTCGTCTTCGGACCGCAGCCGGCCCACGCCGAGGTGGTGCTGTACGACGCGCAAGGGATCGACGAGCCGCGGGTGGTGCTGACCACGTCAGGCTTTGTGGAAGCGGTGGCGCTGCGCGGGCGGACCTTGCTGGCCTACCTCATGGAAGACGGGACCTACCAGTTCCGTCTGAGCACTGACGGCGGCGCGACCTGGAAGCGCCTGTCGGGGCTCGACGGGCAATACCTGACGTGGGCCGACTACCCGTTCGATACGGGCGGTCCGCACACGCACGGACTGTGGGGGGCGATCAAGACCGGCACGGCCGAGACGCCGTTCATCTTCTCGACCTACTCCGGCGTCTGGGCCGTCGATGCGAACGGCACGACACGAAGCCTGGCCGCGCTGAGCTATCCGCAATTAGTCGGACGCAATCCCGAGGGCTCGCACTTTCTCGTGCACGAGCGCTACGCGTCCGAATCGAAGCTGTACGTGCTCGACATCGCCGGCCACCTTACCTACATCGACTCACCCGACGCCTACTCCCAGGTGGAGGGATGGCTCTCGCCGGACGGCACCATCTTCGTCGCCAACATCCGTCCCGAGGGGCGGTTCCTCTACGCCATCCGGAACTTCCAGAAGACGCTCATCGCCGGCCCGGCCGGACAGGCCCCGCCGGCCATCGGCAGTACCCCCACGTACGGGCAGGACCCGAACCGCTTCCTCGCCATCCCCTCGTATGACTACCGCGGCGCGTGGATGATCCAGCGCGACACCGGCAAGCCGACCAACCTCCTGCGCTACACGCCGGACGGCACCGTCAGCACGATGTGGAGCGACGTGAGCGGCCCCGACGTCGAAGCGCTGCACGCCGGCGCGTCCGGCGACACGCTGCTCGTGCAGGTCCATCGCGCGCGGCAGCAGCCGGAGCGCTTCTTCGTCGATCCCGCGCTGGCGATCTGGCGCGTCGGTGAGCCGGCGCCCGCCGCCTACGACGAGCTGTTCCTCAATGAGGACTACACCAAGGGCTTCGTGCACCTCGACGTCGACGCTGTTCGTAACGGCGCGCCGTTCGTCTTCGACTCCGGCATGGTCCGGCCGCCCGACGTCATCATCTCTCCCTCGCCCGTCCCGGCGCCGGGCGGCAGCGACGTCACTCAGGAATGGGGCGTCGTGCGCGCCTCGCTCAAGCAGCGCCTGGTGGTGCCCGGCGTGGCCCGCCTGGCCGGCGCGTACGGCAGCTTCTGGCAGACCGACCTCGTGATCTACAACCCCAGCGCCGGCACGAAGCAGGTCAAGGTGCGCTACTCGCCGCTGGCCGACAACACGGCGCGCGTGATCCCGCTGGAGATCACGCTGCTCCTCAATCCAAAGGAACAGCGCGTCGTGAAGGACGCGCTGAACACGCTCTTCCATCTCAATGAAGGCGGCGGCGGACTCGAATTCGAGCCCGAATCGGGCGGCATCTTCGTCAACAGCCGCACCTACACGAAGTCGGGCGAAGGCACGTTCGGCTTCGGCATGCAGGGCATCGACGTCTACGCGTCCACCAGCCCCCGCTTCCCGGTCACGTTCTCCGGCGCCTTCCCCGGCGAGAACTTCCGCACCAACCTCGTGCTCACCGATACCTCCGGCCGCGGCACGGAAGCCAGGCTGGAAGGACGCGGCGAAGCCGGACCGATGGGTCTGACCACGCTGCTTTTCGGCGCACCCATCGGCGGTCTCCAGCAGATCAACGGCCTCAACGTGGCGCTCGACATCGCCTCGCATCGCAAGGGTGCCTTGATCGTCACGCCGACGCGCGGCACGGCCATCGCCACGGTCGTATCGATCGACAACCGCACCAACGATCCGACGTACTTTCCGCCCGACCTGCCGGCGCCGGTGCTCCGGACCATCCCGGCCATCGCACACGCCGACGGCGCGCACGGGGCGAAGTTCCGCAGCGATCTCTATTTCGTGAACCCCTCGGCGTTCGTGCGCACGATGCGCCTGGAAGCACGCTCCTGGACCGCCGGCTCGGCGCCGGTCGTCCGCAGCTTCATCATGCAGCCGAACGAAGCGCGCGTGATCACGGACGCACTGACGACCATGTTCGGCCTGGAAGGCATCGCCCGCTTCCGCTACAACTCGGACGGCGATACCGAAGGCGTGCGCGTCACCTCGCGCTCGTACACCGTGGCGGAGGACGGCGGGACGTTCGGCTCGCTCGTGCCGCCGCTCAACAACTTCCAGAGCGCCGCCGCGGGCGAAGCGCTGGAGATCATCGGCATCACCGCCGGCCCGGCCATGCGCGCCAACGTCGGCCTGGTCGACCTCAGCCCGTTGCTCACCGGCCCCGACTCGGTGGTGCGCATCCGCATCATCGACGATCGCGGCCACGAGCTGGATTCGTTCACGATGCACATCCCCCTCGGCAGCGGCACGCAGATCAACGACATCTTCACCGCCCGCGGCATCGCCGCGCCGGCCTCGGCCATCATCCGCGTGGAGACCATCGCCGGCCTGGTCGGCGCCTACGCGACGATGACGGACAACGTGACCAACGATTCGACGTTCGTAGGCGCGTCACTGGCGGCCTCGGAGTAGGACAACAGTAGCGCTTGTGGCTGTACAAAAGCGGCAGCTCGGGCTGCCGCAGTCCAAACGCTTCGCGTATGTCGGCCACCTGTTTCGACCGAATGGGCAACGACATACGCGAAGCGTTTGGACTGCTGTGGCCCGAGCCACAGCTTTTGTACAGCCATGAGCAGCGCACGTGACGACGCTCGGGATGACAATTCAGCTGACCGCTTCGCCGCGGCAGCCGCCGTCGAGCACGGCGTCGAGCTCGTGGGCCGGTACCGGCTCGGTGAAGTAGAAGCCCTGCACTTCGTGGCAGCCGTGGGCGCGGAGGAACTCGAGCTGCTCGGCCGTCTCCACTCCCTCGGCCACGACCCGCAGGTTCAACCCCTGCGCGAGCTGGATCACCGACTTTACGATCGCGGCGTCCTCGAAACCATCCGGCAGGTCGGAGACGAAGGCGCGATCGATCTTCAGCGCGTCGATCGGGAATCGCTTGAGGTAGCTGAGCGACGAATGGCCGGTGCCGAAGTCGTCGATGGCGATGGTCACGCCGGTCTTGCGGAGCGCGGCCAGCGTGGTCATCGTCAATAGGACGTTCTCCATCGCCACCGTCTCCGTGATCTCCAGCTCCAGGCAGCGCGGCTCGATTCCGGACGTTGCGATGGCTCCTTCGATCGTGGCCAGCAGGTTCGAATCGCGGAACTGGCGTGCGGAGATGTTCACCGCCACGCGGAAGCCCTCCCGTCCCGCGTCGTGCAGCCGGCGCACTTCGCGGCAGGCTTCGCGGATGACCCAGTCGCCGATCACGACGATCATCCCCCGCTCCTCGGCCACGCTGATGAAATCAGCGGGGCGGATGATGCCGCGCGAGGCGTGCTTCCAGCGCAGCAGCGCTTCCATCCCCACGACGTCCATCGTGGTCAGGTCGACCTGCGGCTGGTACCAGATCTCGAACTCGCCGTTCTCGATGGCACGGTGCAGGCCGTTCTCCAGCGTCATCCGCTCCTCGGTGGAGCGGCTCAGTTCCTGGGTCGACATCTGGTACGTGTTGCGCCCTTCGTCCTTGGCGCGGTACATCGCGGTGTCTGCATTCTTGAGGAGCGTCTCCGCGTCCTGTCCATCCTCGGGGAAGAGGGTGATGCCGATGCTGGTGGTGACGTAGAGGCGATGGCCGTTCACCTCCAGCGGCGCGGCCACGGCTTCGAGGACCTTGTTCGCGACCAGCGCCGCATCGGAGCGATGGGCAACTTCCTGCAGCACGATGGTGAACTCGTCGCCACCGACGCGCGCGACCGTATCG
Organism: Acidobacteriota bacterium; assembly: GCA_034665665.1. Classification (GTDB taxonomy): domain Bacteria; phylum Acidobacteriota; class Thermoanaerobaculia; order Gp7-AA8; family Gp7-AA8; genus DASWOB01. The sequence goes on along the minus strand of JAXDJK010000619.1, from coordinate 1,490 downwards.
CCCTCGCGCACGGCCGACTTGAGCCGCTGCGCGACCTGGCGGAGCATGGCGTCGCCCACCGTATGCCCGAGGGAATCATTGACCAGCTTGAAGTGATCGAGATCGAGGAACAGCACCGCCACCATCCGCTCGCGTCGCTGCGCGAGCGCCAGGGCCAGCGAGAGGTGCTCCTGGAACAGGCGGCGGTTGGCGAGCCCGGTCAGCGCGTCGTGGTAGGCCTGATATTCGATCTGCTGCTCGGCCGCCTTGCGCTCGGTGATGTCGCGAATGAGGCCGATCACCCCGGAAATCGCACCCTCGGTGTTGTAATGCGGCCGATAGACGGTGGAGACCCAACACAGCCGGCCGGTGAGCGGGATGAAGTAGTGGATGTCGGGTTAGGAGACGGTCACGCCGCCGAGCGCACGCGCCAGCATGTCGTCCACGGCCTGGTCGCGAATGTGCGGGAAGAGCTCGAGCGCCGACCGCCCCAGGACCTCCTCCGCCGGCACGCCCGTCATCTCCTCCATGAACCGGTTCCAGAGCATGTACCGCAACTCGCGGTCGTACACGACGATCCCCTCGCCTGCGTTATCGATGATTTCGGATGCGAGGATCTCCGCCGATTCCATCATTTCCCCATGAATGTGCCGACCAGCGCCATTGCCAGGAACGGTAGACCAAGCACGATGGCCAGCCAGTTCCAGCCGCGGATACGCCGGTTGCCGTCGGCGAACGGCACGGCGACCGCGTGCAGCCGGTTCACCTGGTGCTGTGCGAGCGCCAGGGGCACGATTGTCGCGAAGCCGATCAGCCAGAACGGATCCGGCAGCCTCCAGGCAATCTGCAGGAGGAAGAAGAGGACGGTCAGGCCCACTTTCTGACGAGCCACGGGGACGCTCTTGGATGAGGCGTACGCCTCGACCTCGACCTGCATCGCATGAAAGAAAAAGACCGCGAAGATGGCGCGAGCGAGCGGCCAGAGCTCTTCGCCGGTCCGTCTGCGGATCGCCCACCAGTGCTTGTAGAACCAGTAGATCTGATAGAGAGTGAGCGTGGCCAGATTCATCAGGACGAACTTGACGATGCCGACGCTGAAGAACGGCGCCTCGCTTCCTCCCGTCAACGCGACGACGCGGCGCGCGGGAATCCATTCCGGCATCCCGTCGGTCCAGACCAGGTCATCGGGCCCGACGCGTTTCTCCGCCAGAGCCGTTCGTACCGCATCTTCGCTCGCCGGGCCATGCTGCACGCCGTCCACGGCATAGAACCAGTCAGTCATCGCATCCCCGCCCAAGCTCTCCCCAAGTCTGACGATTCCATTCGTTGTCTGAAGTGTGGAGAACGAATGCGGGCGTTGCAATAGAAAATACACGAATGCACGTGATGGAGATGCGATGAGCGGTTATTGCGCGGTGGCGCCCGGCCACCCGTTCCACGGTCCGTATCACGACGAGGAATACGGCTTCCCCGTCCACGACGACGATCGCCTGTTCGAGCGCCTGGTGCTG
>JAXDJK010000618.1:0-4669 GCA_034665665.1 Acidobacteriota bacterium | reverse complement strand
TGAGCAGCAGCACACCCTGGTTCTTCAGCACTGCCTTCGCATTGCGCAGCGTCTCGCGGATATTCGGCGTGGCGTGTAACACGTTCGCGGCAATGGCGATGTCGTAGTGGCCGGCCTGGATGGACTGGGACGCGAAGGGCTTCGATACGTCGAAGATCGCGGTCGTCAGCGCCGGCAGTTGGGGGCGGTACTGCTTCTCCGCGTGCATCAGGAACGCTTTGGAGAGGTCGGTGTAGCAGTACTCCTCGACCGGGTACTGCCGCAACAACGGGAGCAGCCCCGCCGTTGTGCCGCCGGTGCCCGCGCCGATCTCGAGGATCCGGAACGAGCGGTTCCCGTCCGCCTTCAGGAGCTGATCGAGATAGGCGATCAACGTCTGGCCGAGGGCCCCGTTGAAGTAGTCGGCCTGCGCGTTGCCCTTGTAGATCGGCTCGACCAGACGCATCGACGACTTCGGGAACATCACGTCGGTGGGGCGTTGCCTGCCGGCCAGGATGTCCGGGAGCGCCTTCAGACAGGCCTCCATCAACGTGAGGTACGCCTCCCTGTTCGCGTTGACCGTCCACGACGCCTTGTTTGCGGCCCATGCCGTCCATAGTTCGTCGAGTGGCCTGACCTCGCGCCCAACACCCTGCTGTTTCAGGTAATCCAGGCTGCTGGTCAGCCAGCGATCGAAATACGGTGCGGCACTCACCTTCCAGTCGACCGACTGGAGGCTGGACGCGAGGATCTCGGTCACCAGTTGCATCATCTCCGGGGCCGGCGTGTCGGCCTCCAGCGGCGCGACAGACGGAGGCGTGACCCGTACCGCCGGGAGGATTGAGGCCGCGTTCGGATAGCAGCTCAGGGTCTCGGCGGCACCGAGCTCCGTCGCTCCGGCCAGCACCTTGACCAGCGCGACCTGTGACACGCCGGAGTTGACGAACGACTGCAACGATGCCATCCCTTCTTCAGGCTCGATCGATGCGGCCCCCATCCGTGCCATCCGTTTCTTGTGCTCTTCGTCGGCGACGATGCCGACGCTCCCCCAGTAGCCCCAGTTCATGATCTTGACGGGGTAGGCGCGCTCCTGCTGCAGCCTCTGCGCGAGCGCGTCCTTGAATGTGCAGCCGGCCGAGTAATTGCTCTGGCCCGGCGTCTTGACGAACGAGATCAGGGAGGAGAAGAACAGCATGAAGTCGAGCTTCTCCGCGCCGAAGACGCGGTCCATGTTCACGCTCACGTCGACCTTGGCGGACAGCGTCGAGCGGAACGTTGATTCGTCCATGCGCGCGATGCTCTGGTCCTGCAGAACGATGGCCGACTGGACGACGCCATGAATCACGCCATACCGTGCCAGGACCGTTTCGCGCGCGCGCTCCAGTGCATGGAGATCCGTGGCGTCCGCGGAGATGTACAGAGGGGCGTTCCCCAAGCCGGCCAGCGCAGTGATCCGCGCCTCGATGGCGGCGTCACTCGGGCGCCGGCCAATCCAGACGATCCGCGCCTGGTGGTGCTCGATCATGAACCGGCTCCACACCTCGCCGACGCCGCCCGCACCGCCAATCACGACGTACACGCCGTTCTGCCGATAGAGCGCACTTACCTCGGGCAGGTTTTCGACACGGGCAAGGCTCTGCTGGAACCATTCGCCCGACCGATACGCCAGGACGTTCCCCTGCTTGTCCCAAGGAAGCGCGAGACACTCCTGCGCCGATACCGAGGTCACCGAGTCGACGTCCAGCAGCCGCAGATCCCAACGCGGGTATTCCTTCGCCACGCTGCCGATCAAACCGGCGATTCCGGCATGCGCGGCTTGAATCGCGTCAGTCGCTCGAACGCGCTGCGTCCTCTCGGTGATGACCGTCCACCGCAGCGCCTTGGTGGCATAGCCAGACTGCAGGAGCGACTTGATCAGGCGGAACACCGCCAGCACGCCGTCTTCCTGCTGCTCGATGAGGCGATCGTCCGTGGCCTCCGGGGCGATCCAGATCAATTGTTCGAAGGCCTCGTCGGCGAACACTTCCGCCGAACGGGCGTTTGCGAACGATTCCCGTACCCAATCCAAGTGTGCCGGATTGCTTCCCAGCAGCAGCACGTCGGCCGCGGGCGGAACAGCGACCGGTTTGCTCGCGTGGACCCGCAGCGGATCCCAGACCGGAGTCAGAGTCTGCAGGCTCGCGATGATTTCCTTCGTGCCGGTGGGAGGCCTGGACGGCTCGACGCTCTCCCGGGCCGTGACCGTGCGTCCAGGGCGCTGGGCCGGCCGGAGCACGAAGTCTTTGACGCGGACCAGGACGGTTCCGCGCTCGTCCAGCATGTCGACCGCAAGCTTCCGCTCGCCCGCAAGCGTGACGTGTGCGTAGCGGAGGTTCTTCAGTGGATGGAAGATCTGGACTTCGCCCATCGAGAACGGCAACGTCAAGGGCAATGGCTCCGAGCCGCTTCTCTGCACGAGACCGACGAACGTTTGAATCGCGCCGTCCATCAGCGCCGGATGCAGAAAGTACTGTCCGGCCTCGGCTCTGAGATGTTCCGGGATCTGGAGGATGCCGAGTGCCTCGACGTCATTGGCGTAAATCGCCTGCACGACCTGGAAACTTCTACGCAATTCGAGGCCGGACCCGGCAAGAACAGGACCGTACAGCTCCGGCCCCGACAACGCCTGCCGCGGGCAACGCGCGCGAATGGCCGCGACATCCACCACCTCCGGCACCGTGGACGCTCCTGCACCGTAGGTGAGCTTGCCGGTACAGTTCTGAACCGCCTGGCCTTTCCCGACGGTCCTTACCGAAAACTTGACGTCTTTGTTGTCGGGCGTGAGGGATACCTCCACATCTTCACCCTCGCTGCCCACGATGAGCGGTCGCTGCCACGTGATGTTCCGAATCGTCCGCACGTGCGGAAGGCCCGCGAGCTGACCCGCGGCCCTGACCATTTCGAGATAGCCGACGGCCGGCAGCACCTTCTGTGCTTCGACGCGGTGATCGTCGAAAAAGAATTCGTCGCCCGAAAAGTGGGAGGCGAACTTCTGCTCGGTCATGGTCGAAACGTTGCGGTGGATCATCGGGTGCAGGACGGCCGTGGCGGCCGGGCCCTCAACGTGCAGCGCTTTGGTCTCCGCCCCCTTGCCGCTGACTGCCCAATGACGCTCCCTCGCAAACGGATAGGTCGGGAGACTGATGCGCTTCGGCGGAGCTCCCTCGTGCAGCAGCGTCCATTCGATCTTCGCCCCCGCCGTCCACAGGTCAGCCAGCTTTGCGAGATTTCTCTCCGCCACGAGAGCGGGGACCAGCGCGTCCCGGTCCGTTCCCTGCGCGGCCGCAACCTTGCTGTTGTCGTGGTAGAAGGCCGACGACTTCCCGCGCCCTGCGAGAAACTGCTCCAGTTTCTGCCTCAGGTCCTTCGCGCTCTCGACGACCATCGCCAGCCGCTCCGGCATCTCGTCGCGTCCGACCTGTAGCGTGTGCGCAAGATCGCGTAGCTCGACGTCGTGCTTTCCGAGATACGTGAGCATCGACTGCGCATACGCCTTCAGGCGGTCGGTATTCTTCGCGGACAGAACGACCAACTGCGGCCCAGGCTCCTGCCCTCGATCCTCGCGGGCGGCCGGGATGTACTCCTCCAGTACGACGTGCGCGTTCGCTCCGCCGAATCCGAAAGAGCTCACCCCCGCCAGGCGCAGCATCGGCGATCCGTCCGGCGCCATCGGCGCCAGCCAGGGGGTCAGCTTGTCCACGACGTAGAAGGGAGTGCCTTCGAGCTTGATGTAGGGATTGAGGTCCTGAAAGTTGAGGCTTGCGGGAAGCTGCTTGTGCTTGAGGGCCAGCAGGACCTTCAGCAGCCCGGCGATGCCGGCCGCGTTCTCCAGATGACCGATGTTCGTCTTGATCGAGCCGAGACCGCAGTGAGGTGTCCCGGCCGGAGCCTTGCCGTGCTTCTCGTACAACGCGGCGAACGCGGTGCTCAGGGCCGAGGTCTCGATGGGATCGCCCAGAGCCGTACCGGTGCCGTGGCATTCGATATATCCCACCGTGGTCGGATCGATCTGCGCTTTCTCATACGCCTGAAGGAGCAGAGCGCTCTGACCCGATGCACTCGGCGCTCCCATGGTCGGCACTCGGCCGCCATGATTCACAGCCGTCGACCGAACGATCGCGTAGATCTGATTCCCGTCCGCCTCGGCGGCCGACAGGCGCTTGACGAACACCGCGCCGGCCCCTTCCGCGCGCACGAATCCGTTCGCCCGTTTGTCGAAGGTCTTGCACTGCCCGTCGCGGCTCAACAGCCCGGCCTTGCTGAATGCGATGTATGGCTCCGGGCTGACCAGGGCGTTCACACCGCCCACGATGGCCATGTCGCAGTCCCCCGAGTGGATGGCATTGATCGCCCGATGAAGGGCGATCAGCGCGCTGGAACAGGCCGTGTCGATGTTTTCGCTGGGACCGCGAAGATTGAGGAGGAACGAGATTCGATTCGCCAGAACGGAGTTGGTGTTCCCCGACGCCGAATATCCGTCGAGGCCACCTTCCACATCGCGCAGCACTTCCTTGTAGTCGTTATTGCCTGCCGCCGCGAAAACCCCGGTTTTCGTACCCGACAGATCCGAGGCTTTGTGCCCGGCATCCTCGATGGCCTTCCATGCCGTCTCCAGGAAGATCCGCTGCTGCGGGTCCATCATCTGCGCTTC
>JAXDJK010000617.1:0-3445 GCA_034665665.1 Acidobacteriota bacterium | reverse complement strand
GCCACACTCCCCGCGCCCCACCCGCACAGGTCCCTCGCTCGACGCTCGGGATGACATCCGGTTACGCCTTCAACCGCTCCAGAATCTTCTCGTGCACGCCGCCGAATGCGCCGGAGGACATCACCAGGATCACGTCGCCGTCCTTGCCGTCCTCGGCCACGCGGTCGGCGATGCGGTCGAAATCATCGATCTGCTCGGTCTGCACGCCCGAACCGCTCAGGCTGCCCACGATGTTCTCCACCGACATCATCTTGTCGAGCCCGTAGCGCGTCTCGTAACGCTCCCGGTGGTAGACCGGGCCGATGATGACGCGGTCCGCGTCGCGGAAGGCATCGATGTACCCGCTCTCGAACTCTTTCCGCGAGGAGGAGATCGAGCGCGGCTCGAAAAGCGCCCAGATGCGCTGCCCGGGATAGCGCTTCTTTGCCCCCTCCAGCGTTGTGGCGATGGCGGTGGGGTGATGGGCGAAATCGTCGATCACGGTCACCCCCCGCTCCACGCCGCGCACTTCCATGCGCCGTTTGATGCCCTGGAAGGTCTCGAAGCCCCGCTGGATGTCCTCCGCCGAGACGCCGCGCAGGCGGGCAATGGCGGCGTCTGCCAAAGCATTCAGCACGTTGTGCGGGCCGGACAGCGTCGTCTTGAAGCGGTACCACTCCCTTCCTTCCCACCAGGCCGTGAATACCGTTCCTTCCGGGCGGTAGTCGGCGTGGGTGGCGAAGGTGTCGCAGCCGCGGTCCCAGCCGAAGGTGAGCCAGCGTCCGCGCGCGTCGACCCGGAGAGGGCGGACGTTGGCGTCGTCCCCGTTGGCCACGATCACGTCGCCCGGCTCGACCCTCTGCACGGCCTGCCGGAACGCGGAGACGATGGCCTCCAGGTTCTGGTAGATGTCCGCATGATCGAACTCGATGTTGTTGACCAGCAAGGTGTTGGCCCGGTAGTGGAGGAACTTCGGCCCTTTGTCGAAGAAGGCGGTGTTGTACTCGTCGCCCTCGATCACGAACTCCGGGCCGTTGCCGAGCTTGAAGTTGTGGTTGAAGTTGAGGGGGATGCCGCCGACCACCATGGAGGGATCGCGCCCGGCCGCTTCGAGGAGCCAGGCCATCAATGATGTTGTGGTTGTCTTGCCGTGGGTGCCAGCCACGACCACGGAGTGTTTGTCCTTGATGAAGAGGTGGTAGATGGCCTCGGGCATGGAGGTATACGGGAGGTCGAGCTCCACGGTGGCGGCCGCTTCGACGTTCGTGTTCGCCGCGGCGTTGCCGACGACCACCAGATCCGGGCGAAACGTCTCGAGGTGCTGTTTCGTATACCCCTCGAGCACCGAGATGCCCAGGCGTTCGAGGTATGTGGACATGGGTGGATAGACGTGCTCGTCGGATCCTGCGACTTCATAGCCGCGTTGTTGGAGCATCCCGGCCAGCGAGGCCATCGCCGTGCCGCAGATGCCGATGAGGTAGACACGTTTGACGTCGGGGATTTCGGTCAGATGGGTCATCGCAGAGCCGCCTCGCAAGTTCCATGCTGTATGAGCCCGGAATTGTAGAATTTACGGCGTCCGGACGGGGGAATGGCCCTTCTGGACGCGCTGTTCGGATCGCTGGTTACCAAACGGTTTACATCACCAGGAGGATTTTGTATGTCGAAGCGAATCTACGCCATGATGATGGCTTTTGCTCTTGCTGTGACCGCCCCGATGGCGCTCGCACAGGACGCCAAGAAAGCCGATGCGGCAGCCAAGGCCCCCCGCCTGACGCTCGTCGAGCCGGTCAAGGACTTCGGAACGGTTCCGAAGGGCCAGAAGCTCGATTGGAGCTTCATGGTCAAGAACACGGGTGACGCGGACCTCGAGATCATCGCGGCACGCCCCACCTGCGGCTGCACCGTGGCCGATTTCGACAAGGTGATCAAGCCGGGCCAGACCGGTAAGGTCACGGCGCACGTCGATACGACGAACTTCGCCGGCCCGATCGCCAAGGCGGTCACGCTGGAGACGAATGATCCGGCCGCTCCGTCGGCGCAGATCACGATCCACGCGGTAGTGAAGCCGTACGTCGAGGCGTATCCCGCCGGCTTCGTCCGCTTCAACATCCTCCAGGGCGACGTCGAGAAGCAGACCGTGACCCTCTACTCGGAAGAGACCGATCCGTTCGACATCGTCAAGATCGAGTCGCCGGCCGAGTGGATCAAGGTCGACAAGAAGAAGATCGAAGGCGCCGAGATCGTTCCGAACGTCGGACGCCCGGGCCAGAATCAGTACCGCTTCGACGTCACCGTCGGCGGCCCTGACGCCAAGGTCGGCCCGCTGGCCGAGAAGATCCACGTCGTCACCAACTCCAAGAATCAGCCGGACTACTACGTCAGCGTCACCGGCGTGGTCCGCCCGCCGTTCCGCGTCGAGCCGACCGGTGTGAACTTCGGTGAAGTCGCGCCGAACGACACCGCCGCCACCCGCACCGTCACCGTCCGCTCGAACAACGCCAAGACCCCGGAGTCGTTCTCGGTCACCAGGACGGAGTCGGATGTCCCGGGCGTGACGGCCGAGTTCAAGCCTACCGCGAACAAGGGCGAGTACGAGGTGACCCTGCAGGTCGCCAAGACCGCCAAGCCGGGCGCGATCGATGGCAACGTCAAGATCTACACGAGCGACAAGGTCAATCCGATCGTCACCGTGCCGGTCAAGGGCGTCGTGAAGTCCGCTTCGTAAGCTTTCTCCTCCACGAATCAACCGAAGGCCGGCGGCAACGCCGGCCTTTTTGTTTGTTCGCGAGAGTCAGAGAACGACGGAGATGCCGGTACCGTCGCCAAGCGCCACGATGCTGGTGATGAGGCGCGGGTCGTTCATCAGGCGGCCGTTGAACTCGCGCAAGGCGTCGGTGGACGGGTCGTGCACGCCGTCCGCGACCTTACCGCCCCAGAGCAGGTTGTCGCAGACGATGATGGCCCCCCGCTCGAGCTTCGGCAGCAGCGCGTCGAGATAGTCGCCATACTCGGTCTTCACGCAGTCGATGAACACGAAGTCGAAGGGTCCGGTGAGCCGCGGGATCACTTCCAGCGCCGCCCCTTCGTGAAAGACCACCCGGCACTTCAGTTGCGCCTCGGCCACGAAGTTCTTCGCCGTCATGAGCGTGTCGTGCGAGATCTCGATGGTCTCGATGACGGCGTCTTCATCGCACTCCCGCCCAAGGACGACCACGGAGTAGCCGATGTTCGTCCCCACCTCCAGCATCCGCCGCGGCGTCCTGGCCCGCACGAGCACACGCATGAGCTGCGCAACCTCGGCATCCGCGATGGGCTGGTCATGCTCCTCCGCAAACCGTTCCATCTGCTCCAGCAACGCATCCCGCGGCGGCATGAGCGAATCGAGATACTCGGCCTGCGGCCGGCGAAGGAGGGCGTCGAGTCGAGCTTTCATGCGCGAATCTTATGACAGCCACCCCTGCGG
>JAXDJK010000616.1:0-7623 GCA_034665665.1 Acidobacteriota bacterium | reverse complement strand
GCGAGGTTCGTGGTCCGCCTCGTGAGGACCTCCGGGTCGACCTCCTTCGAGGGCGGGTTGTCGAGCCACTCCTTGAGTACGGTCTTCTTCCCGGCGACGGTCTCGTGCAGGGTGTGCATGTTGGCGTAGAACAGCTGCCACTCGAACGGCGGGAGGTCGATGTAGGTCGGCTTCATCCGGACCTGTTCGAAGGTGAAGTCCTCCAGGTTCGGCAGAAAGCCGATCACCTTCCGCAGGGTGGCCAGCGTGACGTTCCCGCCCCGCTCCAGCGTCGAGAGCTGCCGGCGCTGCACCCCACAGAGCGCGCAAAGCTGCCCCTGAGAGAGCCCAAGATCCTTACGTGCACGGCGGATTTCCTCGTGTAGTTCCAACATAGCAAGGCAAAGATAGCAGTCGATCGAAGCCATCGGAGCCTTCATCGAAGCCTCGGCAGCCTTCATCAAAGCCTCCGGACCCTTCATCGAAGCCTCCGGACCCTTCATCAAAGCCTCCGAAGCCTTCATCAAAGCCTCGGGAGCCTTCATCAAAGCCTCCGGAGCCTTCATCAATGCCTCGGGAGCCTTCATCAATGCCTCCCGAGCCTTCATCGAAGCCGTCGATGCATTCATCGAATGCGTCGATGCCACCGGAATCCGGGTGCCCGTGGCCGCGCGCCGCCAGCGGTGCACCGTCGCGCGCCCCCGTTTGAAGCATCAATCACCCTGTTGAAAGCAGGCAGTGGACGAGCTTTCACGTGTTGCTGATTCCATCAACCGCCTGTTCCAGCCAGAAGCAAAACAACACAGCTAAGGTGCAGCCGTATCCACACCGCGGAACACGTCGCGCGTTGCCCACTTCGGGGTCTGTTCGTCAAACCGGCGGTTGTATGCGATCCACCTGATTCTGGCGTTGAAATCGGCGCTGAACGATTCCTGAATTCGCCCGATGACTTCCTCGGCTTGAGGATCAATGACGGTGATTGATTCCAGGAACTCGGATCGTGCCAGACCGAGAGTGGCCATGTGCTGCACGAGGACGTCACCGGGAGAGAAGGAGTAGCCGATGATGAGCAGGTGACGGCAAAGCGAAAACACCGCATGCGCTTCATCCCACACGTCAGACCACACCGCGCGATAGATCACGTCCTTCAGAAATGCCGGCGGGACCATGTCGATATCGTCCCCCGCCGACGGATACCGAGCGGCTATCGCTGCTAATGGACTGTCCGAAAGAATCGGAGCGAGCGCGCCTTCCTTGCTCACGCGAAAGCCCGGCGCCGCCCCCCACCAGTTGATGCTGCCGTGCAGCTTCAAATAGTGCAACGCGCGCCCTGCATGTTCGCGCTGAAAGATGTTCCGGAGTCCCGTCGCGTCGTTGAACGTATACGTGAGGTCGAGGTCCACGCGTCTCGCCACGGCAAACTCGATCAGCAGGTCATAGTTCGTCGTCACCAGCGTGGGAGCGACCATCCCATCATCCGGGAAATGGGCGTCACCGACCATCTGGTCGACGAGCCAGGAGTAGACATTCGGTGGCTCAAAAGCGGCCAGCGATGGATAACGCGGTGAGTACGCGAGCGCCAGCGACAACAATCGGATCAACCGCGGATACTGATAACCGGGCACGAGTCGCGGTGGAGCACCGCCAGGCAGGTGGCTTTCCGACTGCGACCGCTCGTGGCCCCAGACTCGAAAGATGTCTTCAATGTTGTCCGGATCGAATCCGCGCAGCGAGTGCACTGCCGGACGCAGGCGCTCCTGTGTTTCCTCGAGCCACGCCAGGTCGCGGTCGACCGCTTCCAGAGCAGGCGCCGCGATGGACAGGGACGCAAGTGCATCTCGGGCTGCGAGCAAATGCCTCGTGAAGCCCGCAGCAGTCGGCAAACCTCCGGCAATCGACGCTCCGGCGCCAAGGACGATGACATCTCGACATGGTGGCTGTGTTGCCATATGACGACACTACCCCATCACGGCTGTAGCGCACGCAGCAGTCCTCGCGCCTGCGCGACGCCTCGCTGGTCGCCGAACGCCATATGCGTATCGAGTGCGCGGGTCGCGTAGCGCTCGGCGTCCTCCAGCTTCCCCGCTTTGAGCGCGACGTGCGCCAAGGCGACGTACGACTGGGCGGCGCCGTGTTCGTCGCGGCCACGGCCGAGGCGAATGCGGAGGCTTTCGAGAAACGTCTTCTCGGCGGATGCATAGTCGCCACGCAGGAAATACAGCTTGCCGAGGTTGTGGAGCGACTGGCCCAAGCCGCGGTGATCGCCGAGATCGCGCTTTAGTGCGCAGCTCTGTTCGAGCGCGGCAAGCGCCGGCTTCCACCGATGCTGGTTCATGTAGACGATGCCGATGTTGTTCAGACTCTTGGCGAGGCCGCGAAGGTCACCGGTTCGCTTTTCGTACTCCGCGACGCGCCGGTGGTCGCGAAGAGCCTCCGCGCGACGGTCGAGGTACTCCAGCGCTACGGCGCGATGACTGCGAATCTGCATGAGCAGCCACTCCGGACACTGCGACGGTCTCGCGATCTGTAAAGCCTGATCGTAGAAGCGCAGCGCGAGACGGTACAGGCCACGCCGTCGTGCAATGACGCCGCTCTGATCGAGCACGAGCGCGCGGATGTCCGCCGGCTCGTGTTTCGCCGCCGTTCTGGCCTTGCGCACAACCATCGCCGCGGCACGCAGATCGGTCCCGTACTTTTCCAGGACCACAGCGCGAGCGACGAGAATGCGCGCCGATGCGCGTCGTTGCGTGGTGTGTTGGAACACACGCGTGGCCAGGTCGAACGCGCGCGCTTCGACGAGGGCATACAGAACGGCGACGGCGGCGGCGTCCGGTTCCGGGTGCCATGCGTCCTCCGGCGGCACATCGTTCGTTGAAAGGCGGGCTCGGAGGCGGCCAAAGCCCGGTCGCGGCTGCAGAAGGCCGATCATCTCGCTGGTTTCCCCGATGAGGAGATCGAGCGAGCCGGGCCACGCCCGCGCGCATTCGATCGCGGGCCGCACTTCCGATCTGCGGCGCGCGGAGCCGGCGATTGGCCGGATCGGCTGGTCGCGTTCGTGGACCACCCAGAGGCCCGGAGCGGTTCGCTCGACGTTCAGCAGCGCGGGAAGGATGTCGAATTCATCGCGTCCGGAGTAACCGAGAACGATCAGCGGCCGGTGTTCGATGAGTGTATGCAGAAGACGTGTCTGCCGCAGTGATAAGCCGCGACCGACCTGTCGAACGGCCAGTGCCACGGATGACAGAGCCTCGGCGTCGCCGTCGCCGCCGATCGAGCCATGGATCTTGAAGAGGATCGACTTCGCCGTGACCGCCTCCTCGACGGCCGATCCGATGATGATCCGAGAGCGAGCTCCAATGGCGTCGCCAGCGTCTTCAATGAGGGTGTCGAAGTTCGTCGTAATGACGCAGCAGCCGCTATCGAGAGCGGCGGCCAGCAACCCGTGCCACACGTTCGGTTGGCCGCGAAGTATGTGCAGGAGCGGCCTGGCAGCGTCGATTCCGAGATGCTCCAGGAGCACGTCCGTAATCACCTCGGGCCGGAGCCGTACCAGTGCTTTCACGACGGAAAGGGCGAGCCCGGAGGGTAGCGTCAGCGGCTGGAGGACGGGGGCGATCAGACTCGCCACGAGGCCAGCCGCAAGGGGAAGGCTCGATGGTGGCGGTGCCGAGACGCCGGCCCCGACGAAGAACGTCGCCTCGCCGCGCCGGATCACGCCGCGCCAGTACGCCTGATCGATCGTGGTGGTGCTCATGAGGCGCCAGAGTGCCACGCAGATCGTCCTGTGACCACCGCCACATCTACCCGACGTTCCGAGTCGCGGCGAGCCTACTCCCGGAAACGGATGAGAGTCGAGCGAGGCACCCGGGTGAGGGGTTGACGTCACAGCACCCGCGCTCCGCGTCGATATACTTTCGGTCATGCTGATGGCCGCGGCTCTACGCAAACGCACCGACACGACGGACGCCGATTCAATCGTCGTCCTGCACGATGTGTCGTGGGAAGACTACGAACGCCTCCTCGCCATGCGCGGCGATCACTCCGCTCCCCGGATCAGCTACCTCGAGGGGGAAGTCGAGATCATGAGTCCTTCCCGGGATCACGAAGTCATCAAGTCGTACATCGGACACCTTCTCGAGACATGGTGCATCGAGCGCGGGATGGACGTGACGCCGGCCGGCAGTTGGACGATCAAGAAGAAGGCGAAACGACGGGGAGCGGAGCCCGACGAGTGTTACATCTTCGGCACCGAACAGCGGGACCGGCCGCACCTCGCCATCGAGGTCGAATGGACGCACGGCGGCATCGACACGCTGGCGATCTATGAAAAGCTCGGCGTCGAAGAGGTGTGGTACTGGCGCAAGGGCGTCATCGAGGTCTATGTCCTGAGCGGTGGGCAGCTCGTGCCGGCGGAGCGCAGCCGCCTCCTTCCCGACCTGGATCTCGAGCTCATGGCCTCGATGCTCGACCGTGACACGCTGACGAAGGCCGTGCGCGATTTCCGGGCCGCGCTCGCCAACGCATAGATCGCCGGCGCGAGTGCTTCGCATGGGTGCCGTGCCCCCACCCCTCACCCCCCCCGTGCGCGCCGATGGTTCTCCGCGCGATCTGTGACGAATGATGTGACGGCATCGTTGCGCGCGCGGGGCGGGACATGACATCGGTCATGGCCGAGTCCCTTCACTCGGCATACGATGCGCACGGGGGGGAAAGCATGGCCATATTCGGAAGGGTCGGACGAGAACGGTGGGTCGGTGCTGCCTGGGGGACGCTGTTCACGGCCGTCCTGGCGGTGCTCATCGTCGTCGGCTCGCGGAACCTCCAGCACTTTGATGCGGCGCTCGTCGGGTACACCTTCGCGGTGCTCTTCGCGACCTTCGCGATCACCTACCGCTACGCGATGTGGCTCCAGCGACCGCCGACGCGGCGCTACTGGAACCGCGGGTGGCAGCTCTTCTTCAGCCGCAGGTACCTCGTCACGAACGTACGGAACTGGTTCGCGCGCGTGACGGCCGACTTCGCGCTGAACCGCTTCATCTTCCAACGCGGCCGGACGCGCGGTCTCGCGCACATGTTCATCATGTGGGGCTGCCTGCTGGCGTTTGCAATCACGTTTCCGCTCGTCTTCGGATGGATTCACTTCGAGACGGTGCCGGGCGACGTCGAGTCGTACCGCACGTTCGTCTTCGGTTTCGGGACGAGCTCGTTCAAGGTGCACTCGATCCTGGCGGTGGTGATCTTCCACGGACTGGTGTGGTCGTCATTCCTCGTCATCGCGGGCGTGATGCTGGCGATGCGCCGCCGCATGCGCGACCAGGGCGCCGCGGCGCTGCAGCGGTTCGCGGAGGATTTCCTGCCGCTGATCCTTCTCTTCGCGATCAGCATGACCGGCCTCCTCCTGACGGCGAGCTACACGTGGATGCAGGGCTACGGCTACGACTTCCTGGCGCTGCTGCACGCGATCACCGTCATCTTCACACTCCTCTATCTGCCGTTCGGGAAGTTCTTCCACATTTTCCAGAGGCCCGCGCAACTCGGGGTGAGCTTCTACAAGGACGTCGCGGCGAAGGAAGGCATGGCCGCCTGCCGCCGCTGCGGACAGGAGTACGCGCCGCTGCTGCAGATCAACGATCTGATCGAAGTGGAGCGCGAGCTCGGCTACCGCTACGAGACCGACGCTCCCGGCGTCGAGCACTACCAACGCATCTGCCCCGCCTGCCGCAGGTCCATGCTCGCGATTGCGCAGGGGCAGCTCTGGGGCCGGCGCGGCAGTCCCGGCGAACATGCGCCCATAAGGATCGGCTAATGGCAAGCCTTCCCAAAGACCAAAACATCCTCGGCGAGGTCTGGGGTCCGCACCTCAACCGCATGACGGGCCTCGGCGCCGACACGGCCGCGGAGCCCGACAAGATCGTCGCGACGCACTGCTGCTTCTGCGGCCAGCAGTGCGGCATCAACCTCAAAGTCAAAGACAACCTCGTGGTCGGGTTTGAGCCGCGGTACGACTTCCCGTTCAACAAGGGCATGCTCTGTCCGAAGGGTGTGAAGCGCTACCTGCAGGGCGGCCATCCCGACCGGCTGGTGACGGCGCTGCAGCGTGACCCCTCGCACGAGAACGGCTTTGCGCCCATTGCGTACGACGCCGCGATCGCGCGCGTGGCCTCGGAGATCGAGCGCATCCAGTCGCAGTACGGGCCGAATGCCTTCGGCGTCCTTTCGGGAGCGAGCCTCACCACCGAGAAGGCGTACCTCATGGGCAAGTTCGCCCGCGTCTGCCTGAAGACGAAGTACATCGATTACAACGGCCGCCTCTGCATGGTCTCCGCGGGCGCGGCGAACAAGAAGGCCTTCGGCATCGACCGCAGCGCGAACCCGTGGGACGACATCCTCAAAGCCGACGTCGTGCTCGTGGCCGGCTCCAACACCGCGGAGTGCTCCCCGATCACGACGAACTACATCTGGCAGGCGCGCGAGAACGGCGGAAAGTTGATCGTCGTCGATCCGCGCATCACGCCGATCGCCCGCACCGCGGACGTCTTCCTGCCGGTGAAACCGGGCCGCGACGTGGCGCTCTTCAACGGCATCCTGCACCTGATGATCGAGAACGACTGGATCGATCACGAGTTCCTCGCGGCGAATACGGTCGGCTTTGAAGCGGTCGCCGAGCACGTGCAGCAGTGGACGCCGCGGCGCACGGCCGAGGTGACGGGCGTCGCGGAGAAGTCGATCCGTGCGGCGGCCGAGCTCTGGGGGACGGCGAAGACGAGCTTCCTCATGCACGCGCGCGGCATCGAGCACCACTCGCACGGCGTGGAGAACTGCCTCTCGACGATCAACATCGTGCTCGCCTCCGGCCGCATCGGAAAGCCTTACTGCGCGTACGGGACGGTGGTCGGACAGGCCAACGGCCAGGGCGGCCGCGAACATGGGCAGAAGGCGGATCAGCTTCCCGGCTGGCGGGACATCATGAATCCCGCGCACCGCGAGTACATCGCCGGCGTCTGGGGTGTGAAGCCCGAGGAGCTGCCGGAGGCGGGTGTCGACTGCTACGAGATGATGCGGAAGATCGATGCAGGCGAGATCAAGGGCCTGCTCCTGATCTGCTTCAACCCGAAGGTGTCGCTGCCGGACAACGCCTTCGTGACGCGAGCGCTCGAGAAGCTGGAGTTCTTCACGGTCATCGACTTCTTCCTGAGCGAGACCGCGCAGCATGCCGATGTCGTGCTGCCCGGCTCACTGCAGGAGGAGGATGAGGGCGTGGTCTGTCAGGTCGAAGGACGCGTGATCAAGATCAACCAGGCTGTCGATCCTCCTGGCGACGCGAAGCAGGATTGGCGGGTCATCCAGGACATCGCGCAGGCGCTGGGCCGTCCGCACGGCTTCACGTTCGACAGTCCGCGCGCCATCTTCGACGAGCTGCGTGTGGCCTCGCGGGGCGGCGTCGCCGATTACTACGGGATCACCTACGAGAAGATCGAGGCACAGAACGGTGTCTTCTGGCCGTGCCCGACCGAGGATCATCCGGGCACGCCGCGCCTCTTCGAGCCGGGATCCTGGAACACCGTCGCGAACGGCGCCGGCCCGTTCTACTTCCCCGACGGGAAAGCGCGATTCAACGTGGCCGCATACCGCCCGCCGGCGGAG
>JAXDJK010000615.1:0-4351 GCA_034665665.1 Acidobacteriota bacterium | reverse complement strand
AACGCCCTCGGCTGGCTGGCCGCGCCGGAGAACTACGCGAAAGTCACCAGCCACCTCATGGAGCTCGCGCACGACGTGCGGGGACGCTTCTCGCACGTGGTGGTCCTCGGCATGGGCGGCTCCAGTCTCTGCTCCGAAGTGACGCGCCGCGTCTTCGGCAAAGAGGACGGCTACCCGGAACTGCTGGTGCTGGATTCGACCGTGCCGGAAGCGGTGACGCTGCTCGAAGCGCATCTCGACCTCGAGCGAACGCTCTTCATCGTGGCCTCGAAGTCCGGCACCACGACCGAACCGCTCATGTTCCAGCGCTACTTCTTCGACCGCGTGAAGTCGGTCAAGGGTGCGCGCGCCGGCGAGAACTTCATCGCCATCACCGATCCCGGCACTGCCTTGGCCGAGGAAGCCGCGCGCGAGCGGTACATGCACACGTTCCTCAACTCGGCCGACGTCGGCGGGCGCTACTCGGCGCTCACCTACTTTGGCCTCGTGCCGGCCGCGCTGGCGGGCTACGACATCGTGGAGCTGGTCGAGCGCGCGCTGCACGCGCAGCACATCGCGCGCGTTCCGAACATCCGCAAGAATCCACCCGCGCTGCTCGGTGCCGTGATCGGCTCGCTCGCGCTGGCCGGCCGCGACAAGCTCACGCTCATCACCCCGGCGCCGCTGGACAAGCTCGGGCTCTGGGTCGAGCAGCTCATCGCCGAGAGCACCGGCAAAGAGGGGAAGGGCATCGTCCCGATCGCCGGCGAGCCGGAACTGCCGGGCGATGCGTACGGCGACGATCGTCTGTTCGTCTCCGTCCGCCTCCGCGCCAGCGACGACACCACGCGCCTGCGCGACCTTGCCGCCGCCGGACATCCCGTGATCGACCTCGTGCTCGAGGACGCGCTCGATCTCGGCGAGATCTTCTATGTCTGGGAGTTCGCCACGGCCATCGCCGGCGCCTGCCTCGGCATCAACGCTTTCGATCAGCCGAACGTGCAGGAGTCGAAGGACAACACCAAGCGCCTGCTGGACGACTACCGCGCCAGCAGCAAACTGACCGAGGGCGAATTCGCCAACGTCGGCGACGACGCGGCCGTGGCTGCATTGCTGGCTAAGGTCCGCCCGGGCGATTACGTCGCGCTGACCGAGTACTTCGCCGAGACGCACGGCCGCGATGAGCGCATCGGCGAGATTCGCGAGGCCATCGCCCGCGAGCTGCATGTGGCTACCACCACCGGCTACGCGCCGCGCTTCCTCCACTCCACCGGGCAGCTCCACAAAGGCGGCGCCGACAACGGTGTCTTTCTGCAGCTCACCGCCGACTCGCCTGACGTCGCCATCCCGGACGAGCCGTTCGGCTTCGCCGTGCTGGCGCGCGCCCAAGCCATCGGCGACTTCGAATCGCTAGCCTCGCGCAATCGCCGCCGTCTGCGCGTGCACCTCGGCAGCGATGTCGAAAAAGGTCTGCAGTGGCTGGCCGGCGCCGTTCGCGCCGCCGTCGAAAAGGTGAAGGCTTAGCCGATGCCGACTAGTGACTTCGGCATGATCGGCCTGGCGGTAATGGGCTCCAACCTCGCCCTCAACATCGTCGACCACGGCTTCTCCGTGGCCGTGTGGAACCGCGAGCCGGACCGTACCGACGCGTTTCTCGCGGACAACCCCGGCAAGCCGCTGCAGGGCACGAAGACGCTCGAAGAATTCGTGGCCGCGCTCTCGAAGCCGCGCCGGATCATGATGATGATCAAGGCCGGTGCTCCCGTCGACGAGACCATCGACAAGCTGATCCCGCTCGTCGAGCCGGGCGACATTCTCATCGACGGCGGCAACTCCTGGTTCAAGGAAACGCAGGAGCGCACCGCCCGCCTCGAAGCGCGCGGCATCCACTTCGTCGGCTCCGGCGTGTCTGGTGGCGAAGACGGCGCGCGCCTCGGGCCGTCGCTCATGCCGGGCGGCTCGAAGGAAGCGTGGGAAGCGATCCGCCCGGTCTTCGAGGCCATCGCCGCGACCAGCGATTCCGGCCCCTGCGTCACCCACTGCGGTCCCGATGGCGCCGGCCATTTCGTGAAGATGGTGCACAACGGCATCGAGTACGGCGACATGCAGCTCATCGCCGAGGCTTACGACCTCCTGCGCCGCGGCCTCGGGCTCTCCGCGAGTGAGCTCGCGGATGTCTTCGACGGCTGGAACCGCGGCCCGCTCGAGTCGTTCCTCATCGAGATCACCGCGAAGATCTTCCGCAAGCAGGACGACACCAGCGGCGGACCGCTCGTCGACCGCGTGCTCGACAAGGCCGGCCAGAAGGGCACCGGCAAATGGACGGCGCAGGTGGCGCTCGACCTGGCCATCCCCATCCCCACCATCGCCGCAGCCATCGACGCGCGCGTGCTCTCGTCGATGAAAGACGAGCGCGTGGTTGCCTCGGGCGTCCTCGTCGGGCCGGAGCCACCTCCGCCCGCCGATCGCGAGCGCTTCATCAAGGACGTGCACGACGCCCTGTACGCCGCGAAGATCTGCTCGTACGCACAAGGCATGGCCCTGATCCAGGCCGGCTCGCGCGAGTGGAAGTGGGACATCGACCTCCGCGAGATCGCCCGCATCTGGAAAGCCGGCTGCATCATCCGCGCGAAGTTCCTCGACTCGATCATGCACGCGTACCAACTGCGCGCCGACCTTCCCAACCTGCTACTGGACGATTCCTTCGCCGACGAGCTGGCCGCCGCCAACAGCCCGTGGCGCCGCAGCGTTGCGTTCGCGCAGACGAACGGCATCCCCACCCCCGCGTTCTCCGCGTCGCTCGCCTACTACGACAGCTACCGCACCCGCGACCTCCCCCAGAACCTCACCCAGGCCCAACGCGACTACTTCGGCGCCCACACCTACCAGCGCAACGACGCCGGCGAAAACGCGCCGTTCGTGCACACGGAGTGGGACTAGCGATTTCGGTCGTATCCCTCGTCGTGTGCCGGGGACCGTTCACGCTTTTGGCACGGTTCCGGGAGCGTATCGGGTGCATATTCGTTCCATGAGCTTCGCCACGCTCGCGCTTCCGCTGCTGATGCTCCTCGCGCCGCCGGACGAGGCAGCGCAGAGTCCGGAGGCGCTCTGGGCGCTTCTCACCGATCCCTCGACGTCGTACGACGACCGCATGCTCGCCGCCGAGCGCGCGAAAGATGTCTTGCCGCCGCGGTATCTGTCGAAGCAGATCGCCATTCAGGTCGAGTTTCAGGATCGGCAGATCGCCACGATGGACGTGGAGCCGGTCACGATCGAGGAGCGGCGCGAGGCGCCATGGCGCTGGCAGTTGGCTCAGGCGCTGAAGCGGGTCGACATCCCGATCGGCTCGGCCAACGCGATGGACGTGGTGGGCGACCTGCCTTGCACGACGCAGAGGGAGGAGTGGGTCATCGAGAGAACGCTGCGGCGATTCCCGATGACGGCGGAGACGTACGGCGTGATCCGCAACATGGTCGCGCCGCGGCCGGAGTACTTCATGGAGATGGAGCTCCCCGAGGACTTTACGTACCGCGAGGGGGACGACTTTTTTGCCGCACAGGTGCTCATCGCCGACCTGGCTTCGAGCTACGTCCCCGCAGGCTGGTTCACCACGGAGATCCGCCCGATAACGTCGCCGACGTTGTACAGCCTCGAGAACATGCTTCTCAGCATGCGTAGCCCTTTTCCCTACACCGCGTTCCTCGCCCTGGCCGATCGGATCGAGAAGGCGGCGGACGAGAATCAGCTCGGCCGCCTGCTCGCGTACGACGCCGCCAGGCTCGTGCAGGTCCTCGATGACCCTCCCATCGAGGCCGTGCCGCCGCAGTTCGCGGACAGGAATGCCTGCGCCGCGTGGCTCGAAGAGTTCCATCAATGGATGCAAAGCAACGAAGGGAAACTGGCCGCCGGTGCGGCGCAGGAGCAGGCAGCCATCGACGCCGCACGGGCGCGGATGAACCGCGTCACGCTCTGCCGCCACTGACCCTCAAAGCTGCGGCTTGAACCACTCCGCGATACGCTCCTTGACCCGGTCGAACGCGGGCCGTCGCAGCCAGCGGCGCCGGGTGATCTCTTCGCTCCGGGCCAGGTCTTCGAAGAACATCTGCTCCATCTGCGTGGCGATGGATTCATCGTAGATGTTCACGTTCACCTCGTCGTTGAGGCGGAACGAGCGGTCGTCGAAATTGGATGAGCCGATGGTGGTCCAGGCGCCGTCCACGACCATCGTCTTGGCGTGCATCATCGTCGGCTGGTATTCGAAGACGCGGATGCCGCGGCGCAGGAGGTGCGTGTAGTAGAAGCGGCTGGCCTGGCGGACGAACGGCACGTCCGTGAACTCACCCGGCACGATCACCCGCACGTCCACGCCGCG
>JAXDJK010000614.1:0-4848 GCA_034665665.1 Acidobacteriota bacterium | reverse complement strand
AGCTTCATGTTGCCCGTACCCGACGCTTCCTTTCCCGCCGTCGAGATCTGTTCCGACAGCTCGGCCGCCGGGATGATCGCTTCAGCGAGCGTGACCCGGTAGTCCGGCAGGAACACCACCCGCAGGTGCTCGCGGGTGCGCGGATCGGCGTTCACCACCTCGGCGATCGAGTGAATCAGCTTGATCACCAGCTTCGCGATCCAGTAACCCGGTGCGGCCTTGCCCGCGAAGATGAACGTGCGCGGCGCGAGCGGGATCTTGCCGTCCTCCACGATCTCCCAGTAGCGGTGGATGATGTGCAGCGCGTTCAGGAGCTGCCGTTTGTACTCATGGATGCGCTTGACCTGCACGTCGTACATCGACAGCGGATCGATCACGATGCCGGTGAGCTCTTTCGTCAGCCGCGCCAGCGCGACCTTGTTGCGCCGCTTCACCCCTTCGAGTTTGTCCAGGAGCGGCGCGTCGTCCGCCAGCAGCTCCAGCTCGCGCAAGCGGTCGAGATCGCGCACCCAGCCGTCGCCGATGGCCTTCGTGATCAGCGCGGACAGAGGACGGTTCGCGTGCAGGAGCCAGCGGCGCGGCGTCACGCCATTCGTCTTGTTGTTGAAGCGCTGCGGATAAAGGCGGAAGAACTCCGGCGCGAGGTTCGTCGTCACCAGCTGCGAATGCAGCTCGGCCACGCCGTTGACCGAGTGGCTGCCGGCCATGGCCAGGTTGGCCATGCGCACTTCGCCGTCCGCCACGATCGCGACTTTGTGCTGCATGGCGATGTCCGCGGGGAAGCGACGCTCCACCTCTGCAAGCAGGCGGCGATTGACCTCCTGAATGATCTGCAGGTGCCGCGGCAGCACGCGCTCGATCAGGTCGTACGGCCACTTCTCCAGCGCCTCCGGCAGCAGCGTGTGATTCGTGTAGCCGAGGGTCTCCACCGTCAGCAGCCACGCCTCCTCCCACGGCATCTTCTGCTCGTCCACGAACACCCGCATCAGCTCCGCCACCGTCAGCGCGGGATGCGTGTCGTTCATCTGGATGGCCACGCTCGACGGGAAGTCGGCGAACGATTCGTGTGTGAGCTCGTACTTGCGGACGATGTCCTGAACCGAGCAGGCCACCAGGAAATACTCCTGCAGCAGCCGCAGCTCGCGCCCCGCCGCCACCGTGTCGGACGGATACAGCACCTTGGAGATCGTCTCGCCGGTGATCTTGTCCTGCACCGCCTTGATGTAATCGCCGGAGTTGAAGATGCCGATGTCGAACTCGTCGGATGCGCGAGCGGAGAAGAGCCGGAGCACGTTCACCGTCCGCCCGCCGAAGCCGACGATCGGCATGTCGTACGGGACGCCGACGATCTGCTTGCCCGGAACCCAGCGCGGCGCGTAGATCCCGTTCACGGTCACGTGCTGGATCGAGCCATAGACCGGGATGCTGACCGCTTCGTCGGGCCGCTCGATGAGCCAGGGCGAGCCGTCGCTCATCCAGTGATCGGGCCGCTCGTGCTGATAGCCGTTGACGAAGTTCTGCTTGAAGAGGCCGAACTCGTAGTTGATGCCGTAGCCGAAGCCCGGCATGTCGAGCGAGGCCAGCGAATCGAGAAAGCAGGCCGCCAGGCGTCCGAGGCCGCCGTTGCCGAGGGCCGCATCGGGCTCGAGATCGAGCAGCTCGTCGAGGTCGGCGCCGAGCTCCGTCATCACGCTCTTCGCTTCGTCGTACACCTGGAGGTTGGTGAGATTGTTCCCGAGGGCCCGGCCCATCAGGAACTCCATCGACAGGTAATAGAGCCGCTTCGCCCCCTGCTCGCGATACCGCCGCTCGCTCTCGCGCATCGCGTCGAGCGCGGGACGGCGCACGGCCGTAGCCAGGGCCAGCAAGCGGTCGCGCGCCGAGGCCTCGCTCCACACACGCCCTTTGGCAAATCGGAGAAAGGCTGCAATCCCCTCGCGCAACTGTACGGATGCGCGGGAGGTGTTGGTCGTGTCGGTCCGCATCGTGGTGAATTCTAGTCGGCGGACGGAGTTCCTCGGAGTTCCTCGGTTCCTCGGAGTTCCTCGGCGAAGTCACGGTCTGCCGAGGAACTCCGAGGAACTCCGAGGAACCGCTCCCGGGTATCATGCCGATCCCATCCATGTCCTCCGAAATCTCCCTCCGCAAAGTCTTCATCTGCGTGATCGTTGCCGGATCGCTCCTGCTGGTTCCGGTAACGGCGGACTTCACGGCGGCGGTCCGTTTCACCAGTGCGGTCGGTCTGCTCATGGCGCTGCTGTGGCTGACGGAGGCCGTGCCGATGGGGCTGACGGCGCTGCTGCCGCTGGTGCTCTTTCCGCTGGCGGGGATCGGGGCGGCGGACAAGATCGCGGCGCCGTACGCGAACTCCGCGGTGTTCCTGTTCATGGGTGGCTTTCTCGTCTCGGCCACGTTCGAGCGGTGGGGACTGCATAAGCGGATCGCCTTCTTCGCGCTCAGTACCGTCGGCACGCAGCCGCGCCGGATCGTCTTCGCGGTGATGGCTGCCACGGCCTTCCTCTCGATGTGGATCTCCAACACGGCCACAACGTTGATGATGGCGCCGATCGCGGTGGCCATCATGTCCGGCCTGAAGAACGAGGAGCGCACCGCCGAGGCGACGCTCCTCGGCGTGGCGTACGGCGCCTCGCTGGGCGGCATCGGCACGCCGATCGGCACGCCGACCAACCTGATCTTCCTCGGCGCGGCGCGGGAGCTGTTCCCCCATGAGAAGGTCATCACCTTCGCGGAGTGGATGCTCTTCGGCGTGCCGTTCCTCCTGCTGGCCGTGCCGCTCTGCTGGTTGATCCTCGTGACCGTCACGCGCGTCGGCCGCGGCGCCGCCATTCCGCTCGAACAGCTCGGGCTGGAGAAACCCGGCACGTGGTCACGTCCGGAGAAGACCGCCCTCGCGCTCTGCATGACCACCGCGCTGCTATGGATCTTTCGCGCGGATATCGCGCTCGGCGCGGTGCGCATCCCCGGATGGGCGAACCTCTTCCCCGCCGCGAAGATGATTCAGGACGCCACGGTGGCGATGGCCATGGCCATGGTGGCGTTCCTCCTGCCGGTCGGCCGCGGCGAACGTCTCCTCGGCTGGAGTGAGTTCAAGCGCATCCCGTGGGACGTGCTGATCCTCTTCGGCGGCGGCTTCGCGCTAGCCGACGCGCTCGAGACCAGCGGCTTCTCCAAATGGGCCGGCGCGCGCCTGGCCTTCGTCGGCAGCTGGCCGCCCGTGCTGATGATCGTGGTGGTCTGCCTCGTCGTCACGCTGCTCTCCGAGGTGGCCTCGAACGTTGCCACGGCCACCGCGATGATGCCGGTGGCCGCGGCGCTGGCCGTCTCCATCCACGTGCATCCCTACTTTCTGATGATCCCCGCCGTGCTGGCCGCCTCCTCGGGATTCATGTTGCCCGTGGCCACCGCGCCCAACACCATCGTCTACGGCACCGGCCTCGTACGCGTGAAAGGCATGGCCCGCGCCGGCTTCCTGCTCGATCTCGCCGCCGCGGCCATCATTACCCTGCTGATCTTCACGGTCATCCCCTGGGCCACCGGCATGCACCTGCGGTAGGTGTCGACCCAAAGCGCGAAAGGTCTACGCGAAGCGTTTGGAGTGCGGCGCTTTCCCGCCGCTCTTGTATAGCCACAGGCGCTGCCGTCGACCGCGAACGGCACTTCGGTGCCACGAGCACTGCTCATGGCTGTACAAGAGCGGCGGGAAAGCGCCGCACTCCAAACGCTTCGCGTAGTTCTCTCACGCTTTCCGTGAACTCACTCCGCCAGCAGCTCTTCCAGCTCTTCGACGCTGAACTGCTTGACCAGCGTGGGATCGTCGTCCTGAATCAGCTCGCGGGAGAGGGTGGCTTTGCGCTCGATGAGGGCGTCGATCTTCTCTTCAACGGTGTGGCGGGTGATCAGCTTGATCACCTGCACACCTTTGTTCTGGCCGAGGCGGTGTACGCGGTCGGTGGCCTGGTCCTCGCGGGCCTGGTTCCACCAGCGGTCGTAGTGGATGACCACGGAGGCGCTGGTCAGGTCGATGCCGAGGCCGCCGGCGCGGAGGGAGGCGGTGAAGACGCGGCAGTCGGGATCGTCCCGGAAGCGAGACGTCTCCGCGCCGCGGTCGTGGGTCGAGCCTTTGATGGACGCGTAGCCGATGTCATTGCGGAAGAGGTGCGACTCGATCAGCTCCAGCATGCGTACGTACTGGCTGAACACGACCACCTTCAGGCCGCTGCTCATGCACTCGTCGAGCAGTTGCGTGAACATCTCCCACTTGGCTGATGGGACGTCGCTGCCGAAGCCGCCACCGGCCGATGCGGGGTGATTGCAGATCTGCTTGAGGAAGTTCAGGGCCGCGAAGATGTGCACGTACGATACGACCTGTCCGGTCTTCAGCAACGCGCGCAGCGGCTTGGCGCGCGCCTCAATGACCCGGCGGTAGAGCAGGGCCTGCTCGGAGGTCATCTCGCAGTAACGCTTGTCGACGATCTTCGGCGGCAGCTCCGGCAGCACCTGCGCCTTCGTCCTGCGCAGAACGAACGGCCGCACCAGCCGCTGTAATGTCGCCCGGTCATCGACGTACTTCGGCAGGTAACCCGGCACGACGAAATCCAGCAGCGCTTTCAGCTCCCCCTCGTGGTTCTCGATGGGCGTCCCGGTCAGGCCGATGGCGATGCGCTTTTCGATGGCCCGCAGCGCGTGGTGCGTGGCGGTGTCGGAGTTTTTGATGGTCTGCATCTCGTCGAGCACCAGCAGGTCGAACTTCCGTCCGCGGAACTGCTCGATCTTGCTGCGCACCGTGCCGTAGGTCGTGACCGTGACGCGCGCCGCAGGAGTTCCTCG
>JAXDJK010000613.1:0-3745 GCA_034665665.1 Acidobacteriota bacterium | reverse complement strand
CGCCCCCGCCCCGACGGGCCCATCGAGGTTGGATGCTTTCCCCAAGGTGCGTCTCCAGAGGGCCTGCTGGACCTAATTGGAAATGTGTACGATCTGCTTGATGCAGGAAGAGAACGACTTGCTGGAGGCGCATGGACAACTGAGGTGAGGGAAGACCAGTCTTCTGCGGCAGGGGCTTTCGTCATTTTTGGAAGGATCGGCAGAGGGTGCGGAAATATCGGAATTCGTCCGGTAGTGAGCCTAAAGCAGCATCCAACCGACAGCAGCTGGGCAGCCGAGGCTTGGGCAGTTAGGCGTAAGGCCCTGCACCTCGTATAGCCAGGACACATGCGGGTAGCGCGCGGCGATCAACATCGGAGTTCCGTGGCGCCGGCATCAGGCGAAGAGCTGCCGCCGGGTCTCATCCATCCATGCAATAGTTGCTTCACGTAATCGTTCGTCAGCGGGTTCCGCGGAGCCACCGGTCCACCAGCGCCTTGATCTGCGTCACCGTAGCCCTCATCGCCGCGGACGTCCGGCGGTCGCCGTCACGGATAGCCCGTCGAACCTCGTTCCACCGGCACCGGCACCTAGTCGGGCTGGAGAGCCGCCTTGGCGAGAAACACGACCACTAGCGCCACCACTGCCGACGACGGGTAGAGGTCACCGCAATGATCCGATGCTTATCGTGTCCGCGCCGTCAGGAAGAAACGGCCGCAGCCGCAGGCAACGGTTGGCGGCATTGCGGACGCTGGCTACTATGCGGACGGTGAATGCATCGCGGAACGAGCCGGGCGGCGCCCTGCCACGGACACTGGTGGAGTTGCTCCGGTTGCACGAAGAGCGTGGCCCGGATGGTCTAGCGCTGCTGGCGCCGGGGCGGGTGGCGCTGACGTATGGGCAGCTGATCGGGCAGGTGGACGGGACGGTCGCCTGGCTGAAGGCGCTCGGGCTGGGGCGGGCGAGCCGGATGGCCATGGTCTTCCCCGATGGCGTGGAGATGGCGGCGGCGATCCTTGGCGTGTCTGCGGGCGCGGCGTGCCTGCCACTCAATCCGGCGTTGCGGGCGCGGGAGCTGGACACCGTCCTGGCGCGATCGTCTCCGGCGGCGCTGCTCCTGCCGGCGGGGAGTGCCTCTCCGGCGGTGGCGATCGCGCAGGCACGCGGGATTCCGATGCTGGAGCTGCTGCCGGTGCAGGGAGAGGCTCGCGCCACCGCGCAACCGGAGGACCCGATGCTCGTCCTGCCGACCTCGGGGACGAGCGCGGAGGCGAAGCTCGTCACGCTGACGCACCGCAACGTGGCCGCGGCGGCGGGCGCGATCGGGGCGGCGCTGGAGCTGACGGCGGCGGATCGTTGCCTGAGCGTGATGCCGCTCGTGCACATCCACGGCCTCAGTGCGATCTTTGCGTCGCTGGCGGCCGGGGGGAGCGTGGTCTGTCCGTCCGGGTTTTCGGCGCCGGGGTTCTTCGACTGGCTGGAGGAGTTTCGTCCGACCTGGTACACGGCCTCGCCGGCCATTCATCGAGCCATCCTGGAGGAAGCGCGCCGGCAGCCGAGGCGCGCGGCAAACACGTCGCTGCGGTTCATCCGCTCGGCCTCGTCGGCCATGCCGCGCGAGCTGGTCCTGGCGCTCGAAGATCTCTTCGGGGTGCCGCTGATCGAGGCGTACGGCATGACCGAAGCGGCGCCGCAGATCGCCAGCAATCGCCTCCCGCCGCACGTGCGCAAGCCGGGCTCGGTGGGACAGGCGGCGGGGCCGGAGATCGCGATCATCGATGGTGAGATCTGCATTCGCGGCGAGAACGTCTGCGCGCCCGGTTGGCTGCGCACGGGCGACCTCGGCTACCTCGATGAGGACGGCCACCTCTTCGTGACCGGCCGGCTGACGGATGGGATCAACCGCGGCGGCGAAAAGATCGCCCCGCAGGAGGTCGAGGCAGCCCTGCTGGAACACCCGGCCATCCAGGAGGCGGTGGCGTTCGGCGTGCCCCACCCGACACTCGGCGAGCACGTGGCGGCGGCGGTGGTGCTGCGGCCGGGAGAGCTTGCGGCGGCGAGTGCGATCCGGCGATTCGTGGCGGAGCGGCTGGCCTCCTTCAAGGTGCCGCAGCGGATCGCGATCGTGGATGCGATTCCGGCAGGTCCGTCGGGAAAGCTGCAGCGTCGTCGGCTGGCGGAGCTGCTGGGGCCTGGCGCTGCTGACGATCCGGTCGCGCCGGTGAGCGAGCTCGAAACGCGCGTGCTGGCCGTCGTCGAGGAAGTGCTCCGGAGCGAGCGCCTCGGCACGCAGGACGACTTTTTCGAGGCCGGCGGTGACTCGCTGTCGGCGATGCAGGTGATGGCGCGGCTGAACGAGCGGTTCGCGATCGAGCTGGCGGCGGACAGCCTCTTCGAGCACCCCACGGTGACGGAGCTGGCCGCGCACATCGGGAGCCGGCTCACCGGCGAGGGAGCGGTGCTGCTGGCGCGGGAGGAACAGGGCGAGCGGCGTCCGCTCTCGTCCGGGCAGCAACGTCTCTGGCTGCTGGACCAGCTCGAGCCGGGCAATCCCGCGTACAACATGCAGGTGGCGCTGCGCTGGCGCGGCACGCTGGACGAGGGCGCGCTCGAGAAGAGTCTGACCTCGATCCGGGCGCGCCACGAGGTGCTGCGCACGACGTTCGGGACCGTTGATGGTCAGCCGTTCGCACGCGTGGCGGAACCGGCGCCGTTGCGCCTGCCGGTGGTGACGCTCACCCGTCTCCGGGCCGCGGAGTGCGAGAGCGCGCTGCGAGGCCTGGCCCTCGAGGAGCGCGGTCGGCCGTTTCACCTGGCGCGGGAGACGCTCTTTCGCCCGCTGCTGGTGCAGCTCGATGCGCGCGAGCACGTGCTGCTGCTGACGATGCACCACATCGTCTCCGATGGCTGGTCGAGCAGTGTGCTGATCCGCGAGCTGGGCACGTTCTACACGTGGTTCGCGGGAGGCCCTCCCACGTGGCTGCCGGAGCTGCGCGTGCAGTATGCGGATGTGGCGGCGTGGCAGCGGCGGGTGCTGGAGGGGAGCCGGGAGGTGCAGCTCCGCTACTGGTCCGCGGGGCTGGCGGGGATACGCACGGAGCTGGAGCTGCCGGCGGACCGTCCGCGGCCGCTGCAGCCGACGCATGAGGGCGCGGAATGGGTGACCACCATCGGTCGCGGGACGACGGCGCGGCTGGAGGCGCTGGCCCGGCAGGAAGGGGCCACGCTGTTCATGGCCACGCTGGCGGCCTTCCAGGTGTTGCTGCTCCGCTACTCCGGGCAGGAGGACCTGGCCGTCGGCACGCCCTTCGCCAATCGCATGCACCCGGCCGCGGAAGGGCTGATCGGCTTCTTTGCGAACACGCTTGTGATGCGCGGCGACCTGTCGGGCGATCCGTCGTTCCGCGCGTACCTGCAGCGCGTGCGGCACTTCGCGCGCGGCGCGTTCGCGAATCAGGACGTGCCGTTCGAAGACGTCGTCGAGGCGCTGCGGCCGCCGCGTCACGCCGGGCGCACGCCGCTCTTCCAGGTGATGTTCGCGTTCCAGAACTTCCCCGGCTGGTCGGGGGCGTTTCCGTCGGATGTCGACGTGACGACGTACACGGCCGGCGCGGCTTCGACCAAGTTCGATTTGACGCTGTACCTCTCCCCCACCGAGTCCGGGCTGCGCATGGTCTGGCAGTACGCGACGGAGCTGCGGGACGAGGAGAGCATCGCCGCGATGGCCGCGGCGTATGCGACGCTGCTGGAGGGGATCGTCGCGAAT
>JAXDJK010000612.1:0-3238 GCA_034665665.1 Acidobacteriota bacterium | reverse complement strand
CGGCACGACGCTGCCACGCAGGTTGATCACGCCGCGGATGAAGGCAGGCGTGCGCGGAACGCGGGTGACGGTGTCGAAGGCGATGATCTCCTTGACCCGGAGGATCGCCAGCGCGTATTCGTCGCCCGAGACGGAGAAGGTCAGGTATTGCTGCTGGGTAGTGGCCACGGTGGTTTCGTTCATGCGGTTTCCTTCAGTTCCTCGAGGAGGAACGGGATGTCCAGGATCAGGGCCACGCGGCCGTTGTTGAGGATGGCCGAGCCGGAGATGCCCGGCAGCGCGCGAAAGAGCTCGCTCATCGGCTTTACCACCACCTGCGACTCGCCGATGAGGTGATCGACGGCGATGCCGGCGCGCTCGGTGCCGGAGGTGACGATGACCACGTTCTGCCGCGCGGCCGGCGGCACGGCTACGTCCAGCAGCGCGCCGAGACGCGCGAACGGCACCGCCTCCCCCCGCAGGTCGAGCACGCCGCCTTTGGCCGCGCGATCGTGGCCGGACGGCAGCTGCATGCACTCGGTCACCAGCTGGAGCGGGATCAGGTAGTCCTCCTCCCCCACGCGCACGGCGAAGCCTTCGATGATGGCCAGCGTGAGCGGCAGGCGCGTGGTGATGGTCGTGCCGGTACCTTCGATGCTCTCCACCGACACGGTCCCATGCAGCGACTCGATGTTGCGCTTGACCACGTCCATCCCCACGCCGCGTCCCGAGAGGTCACTGACTGCGTCGTTGGTGGAGAAGCCGGGGCGGAAGATCAGCGCCAGCGTCTCGGCGTCGCTGAGCGTCTGCCCTTCGGTGATGAAGCGGCCGGCACGGGCGCGCTCCAGCACGCGCCGGCGGTCGATGCCGGCCCCGTCGTCGGAGATGCGGATGACGATCATCCCGCTCTCATGTGACGCCGCCACGGAGATGCGCGCCGACGGATCCTTCCCCGCGGCGATCCGCGCTTCCGGCGACTCGATGCCGTGATCGACGGCGTTGCGGATCATGTGCGCGATCGGATCGCGCAGCTTGTCGGCCACGCCGTGGTCGATCTCGACGTCGCTGCCCGACACGCTCAGCCGCGCGATCTTCCCCTGCTCGCGGGCCAGGTCGCGCACGGTGCGCTGGAAGGAGCCGAACACGTGCCCCACCGGCACCATGCGCGTGCGCATCACCGTCTCCTGCAGGTCGAGGAAGCGGCGGTCGGTCTCGAGGTAGGCTTCGACGAGGGGCATGCCGATGCCAGCCGGCAGCGCCTCCAACATCAACCGGAGGCGACCGCGGGCGATTGCCAGCTCGCCCGCAAGGTCGACCATCCGGTCCAGCATCTCAGTCGCGACTCGTACCGTGGTGAAGGCCGCGGTCTGGCGGCGCAGTCCGCCGGCCGCGCGCCGCGCACGCTCCACCGCCGCCGCTCCGTCGTCTTCCGCGCGCGCCATGCGGCGGATGGCGTCGAGCACCGCTTCTTCCTCACCGGTCAGCTCGGTGCGGGCCGTGCCGGCCTGCACGAGATCGCGCAGCGCGTCGACCGCCAGCAGCAGCACAGTCACGGCGTCGACGTTCGCGGCGATCGTCCCTTCCCGCACGCGATCGAGCAGGTCCTCGACCTCGTGCGCGAACGACGCCACCAGGTTGTAGCCGACGCACGCGGCATTGCCTTTGACGTTGTGGGCCATGCGGAAGACGGTGTTGATCGTCTCCTCGTCGTCCGGCCGCCGCTCCAGCGTCAGCAGCGCTTCTTCCATCGTGGCCAGGTTTTCCTCGGCCTCGCTGATGAACGTGCGCAGGAGCTCTTCCATCGTCAACTCGGACATCAGCGCTTCTCCAGGAACTTCACCCACGCCGTGCCGTCGTCCGTCTGAAAGAGCAGCTTCCGTCCGATCGAGCCGCCCGTATCGCTCGCCGCCACCGGGACGCCGAGGGTCTGCAGCGCGTTCATCGCCGCGGCGACATTTTGCGAGCCGAGGTCTGCGCCCGTGGCAGCCATGAGGGAGTTCATCGTCGAGCCGCCGAAGACCTTGGCGATGATCGTGGTCGCGCCGCGGCGGCGCAGCTCTTCGTACACCTCGGGGATGGCAGTGGAGCCGAACCGCGCCGCGTCGCCGCCCCCGGCGATCGGCGCCGGCAGCAGGTAATGCGTGATCCCGCCGATGCGCAGCGCTTCGTCCCACAGGCAGACCGAAATGCACGACCCGAGGATCGTCGTCACCACCGTCGGTTTCATCGCCACCACCGAACGGCCGGGGTGGAGATACAGACGCTCGCGCTCCATGGCCGCATCGGCCACCGCCAGGACGGATGCCGTCACGCCAGCACTCCGGCCGACGCATGCAACGTCGCGCAGTAAAGCGACGTGGCAGCGTGCACGGCCAGCAGGTCGAACATCTCGCGGTCGACGTCGTTCAGCACCGGCTTGTGCGCCAGCAGACCGAAGATCACCACCACGCCGATGACCGTGCCGTCGATCCGCAGCGGGATGCAGGCGGTGATGTTGCCGGCATCCGGACCATTCGTCTCGGAGACGTAAATCTCTCCGGTGGACGCTGCGGTGCCGATGGTGCCCTGGCCGACCTGGATGCGGGAGAGGCGAATGGCGTCGATGCCGAACGACGCGGCCAGCAGGAGCTGGGTGCGCGCCTGGTTCATCTCGTAGATGCCGATCTCCTCGGAGCCGATGAGGTTGGCCACGATCTCCTGGATGGCCTGCAGCACCGCCGCACGATCGACCGTGCCGGCCAGCTGGTAGCTGGCCACGTAGAGATTGGCGAGGTTCGAGTTCTGCTGCTCGACCTGCGAGTACTGCTCGGCGTAGCGCGCGGAGGCGGTCTCGATCTCCGTGAGCTGCTGGTGCAGGTGCACCTGCATGCCGCGGTGCTGCTCGGCCTCGGTGCGGAGGCGCTCCACCTCACCGGTCAGGGTCAGGTTCTCGGTGCGCAGGCCCGCGATGAGCAGGCGGAGCTTGTTGTTGTCCTCCTGGACTTCGCGGAGGTAACGCTGCACTTCCTCCTGCACCCGTCCGACGTAGCGCTTGCTGTCGTTGGTTTCGTCGTTCTTATCTTGCTTGTCACTCATGTGGGAGCTCCTACTGGCCGAGAAATCCGCGGAGCTTCGCCAGGAGCTCGGGACCGTTGATCGGCTTGGTGATGTAGTCGTTGCATCCACTGGCGTAGCCGGTCTCGACGTTCGCCTCTTCGCCGCGGGTGGTGACCATGATGATCGGCGTGGCGCGGGTGGCGTCCTGCTCGCGCAGCTTCGC
>JAXDJK010000611.1:0-12599 GCA_034665665.1 Acidobacteriota bacterium | reverse complement strand
GTCCGATCTGCATCGCGGAGTGGATCTGGAACGTCTTCTCGTCGCGGATCATGTTCGCGACGTTGCTCGTCCCCTTCAGCACCTCGAAGCAGGCCACCTGCTTGCGCCCCTCCTTGGCCGGCAGCAGCCGCTGCGCGATGACGTACTTCAGCGACTCGGAGAGCGACGCGCGGATCTGCGGCTGCTCGTCGATGGGGAAGCTGGAGATGATCCGGTCCACGGCCTTCGGCGCGCTGGTGGAGTTCAGCGTGCCGAGGACGATGTGGCCCGTCTCCGCCGCCGTGAGAGCCAGCGAGACGCTCTCGTTGTCGCGCAGCTCGCCGATCACGATCACGTCCGGATCCTCGCGTAATGCCGCGCGGAGCGCGCGGGCGAACGACTGCGTGTGCGAGCCCACTTCCCGTTGATTGATCAGGCAGTTCTTGAACGGGTGGACGAACTCCACCGGGTCTTCCATCGTCAGCACGTGATCGTTGCGGGTCTCGTTGAAGAGATTCACCAGCGCCGCCAGCGTGGTCGACTTGCCCGAGCCGGATGGCCCGCAGATGATCACCAGCCCCTGATGAAAGTCGGCGATCTCCGCCAGCTGCGGCGGCAGCCCGAGGTCCTGGATCGTCGGCGGCTTCTCCGGGATGACCCGGAAGACGCCGTTGTAGCCGCGGTGATCGAGGAAGACGTTACCGCGATAGCGTCCGGCCTGCGGGATCGTGTAGCAGAAGTCGATCTGCTGGTACTCCTGCAGCATCGCCCACTGCTTCTCCGTGAGCATCTCCTGGAGCATCGACTGCGTCTGCTCCGCGGTGAAGGCCTCGCCCTGCGCGCGCAGGAGGTCGGCGGCCATGCGGATGATCGGCGGCTGGCCGACGGAGAGGTGGAAGTCGGAGGCGCCGCTGTTGCGGGTGGAGATCAGGAAGGAGTTGAGCCGTACGTCGCCCTGGATCGCGCGCGCCAGCATGGCCTCGTTGCGCACCGCGTGGACGTTGCCCGGATCGTGATCGCGCACGGCGATCTCTTCGAGCAGGTCGACGGCGCGCAGGCGCACATTGCGGTCCGGATCGGTCGTGGCGATCTTCGTCAGCGCCTGCGTGACCTGCGGGTGGCGGAAGTTCTTGAGGGCCTGCATGACCTCGATGCGCACGTTCGCGGCCGGATCGGCCAGCATCCGCCCGAGGGCCGGCAGGGCCCGCGCATCGCCGATGTGGCCGAGTGCTTCCACCGCCGTCCACTTCACGTCGGGATCGGTCAGCGCGCCGACCAGCGGCTCGACGGCGCGCGGGTCCTTCGACCGCCCCAGCGTCTCGGCCGCGGCGATGCGGATCCACCAGTCGGGATCCTGCAGCAGGCCGATGGTGGCCGGCACGATGCGCGGATCATCAAAGGCGCTGGCCACGGAGATGGCGGCGGCGCGCAGCTCCTCGTCGGGATCGTGGAGCAGCTCGATGGCTGGCTCGATGACGCGATCGCCGAAGATGCGCAGCGATTCGAGGGCGCGGTCGCGGACGAAGCCGGCCAGGGTCTTCGAGAAGCGGATGTACCGCTTCACCACGTCGTGCGTGTCCTGCATGCCGAGGAGGATCTTCAGCACCGCGGTGCGGGTCTGCGCATCGCCCGAGGCCACCAGCGGCAGAAGCTGATCGGCGAAGGCGGGCGGCTGCGTGGCCGCGGCGCGGGTCAGCGCCTCGATCAGCACCTGCTGGACGGAGTAGCCGACCTGCGGCAGTTGCTGCACGAAGAGCGGGATCGACGAGGCCGGCGCCTTGGAGGCCAGCACCGTGAGCGCTTTCTCGCGGATCAGCGTCTCGGGGTCCTGCGCCAGGCGCTGCCAGAGCGGCCCTGATTTCTCATTGAGGTCGAACGTGGCCAGGCGGTTGAGGAACTCCACGCGATCCTCGGCCATGCCGCTCGACGCGAGCTGCCAGAGCAGCGGCTCGAGCGTGCGGCTGGGCGGCGCCTCCAGGAGCAGCCGGCGGGCCAGATCGGCCGTCTCCAGCGTGTCCTTGGTCTCTTTGGCAGGGAAGAGGAGCTTCGGCAGCTCGCTCTCGAGGCCGGGGATGCCGAGGGTGAAGAGCAGGCCCGAGGCGGCGCGGAATGGCGCTTCGGCCTTGCCTTTCGCTTCGGCGAGGAAATACGGCAGCGTTTCGGGATCGCGCCACTTCTGCAGGAGCCTGCTGGCGGTGTCGCGGAAGGCGCGGTCGGGACGGAACAGCATCCAGATCACGTCGCGGGGGCGGACATCGTCGGCAGTGGCCAGGCGGGTCAGCAGCGCGTCGCGCTCCTCGGCCGTCCCGAACTCTTTGTTTGCCAGCCGCTTCAGGGCGTCTTTGGTTTCATTTTGGAACAGAGCCATCGAGCGCGTCAGTATGTCATCAGCGAGGGCGGAATCCCACCCGTGCGGCGGCCGTTTGGCTTGCGTGATGTCCGACACGATTCCCGCCGTCGATGCCGCTCCGTCCGCTCCCGCCAGGCCGCGGCTGCGCGAGGTGCTGCGCCGCGGTGTGCGCGGCACCTGCCCGCGCTGCGGCGAAGGGCCGCTGTTCCGCCGCGGGATCCAGGCGCACGAGCGCTGTTCCGCCTGCAACCTGCAGTTCCAGCGGAACTACGGCGATACGTGGATGTTCATCATCCTGCTGGACCGCGTGCCGATCCTCTTCGGGATCGTGGCGGTCTACTTCGGCTTCCGGGCCACGGACTGGATGCTGGCCACGGCGTTCTTCCTGGCGCTGGCCATCCCGATGATCGCCACGGTGCGGCACCGGCAGGGTCTGGCACTGGCGCTGGATTACCTCTCGCGCGTGTACATGCCGGATCCGTCGGATGAGATCCACGGCGGGCGCGCCATCGCGCGCTAGTACACGGCGTTACGCGAAGTCGCGGGTCACGCGCACGACCACGCCGAAGGTGCGCAGGTCGCCGGGTTTCTTGATGGCGATCTTCTCGCCCGACGCGCCGTCGCGGAACACCAGCGTGCCGTCGTGCTCTTCGTGCACCGTCCCGACGGCGGCACTGCCGCGGACGTTGCCGAAGACCACCTCGCCCGATCGCGGCTCCACGCCGGGCCGGAAGTGCAGCCACGACTCCGCATCGATCGACAGCAGCGGAATTGCTACCGGCGTTTGATACGCATGGGTCTGTTCATCGTCGCGAGGCTGCATCGGATGGTCATGATAACTGCTCGACCGGCGGCTGTATAGATGCATGGGGACCCATGGATGAGGCCGCACGCGTTCTGCTGGGGTACGCTAGCGGACTGTGGAGCAGCTCTCTACACGTGGCGAGCGCCTGGCGCTGCTGATCCTGCAACTGGCCTCGGTTGCGGTGGTGCTGGCGGTGACGACGCATCGCGCGTTCGAGCTCGATCGCTTCCTGATCCCGAAGGAGCTGGTGCTGCACCTCGGCGCGTTCGCGGCGGCGCTGTTCGCGTTCCATGCATTCCGGACGGCAGTGGTGACGCGGCTGGAGCTGCTGTTCCTCGCCTATCTGCTGCTGGGCGCGATCTCGGCCGGCCTGGCCACGAACGTGTGGCTGGGGTTCCGTGCGCTGGCCGTGAGCGCGTCCGCGCTGGTGCTCTTCCGTACGGCGCGCGTGCTGACCGTGGCCGGTCTGGGGAGACGTCTGCTGACGACGCTGGCGGTGGCGGTGGTGCTGGCGGCGATCACGTCGCTGGTGCAGGCGTACGGCGTGCGGCTCGATGTGTTCGCGGTGAATCGCTCGCCCGGCGGGACGCTCGGCAATCGCAACTTCGTGGCGCACGCGGCGGCATTCGGGTTGCCGGTGCTGCTGCTGGCGACGCTGCGTGCGCGACGGGCCGGCGGGTTTCTTCTCGGGTCGGTGGGCGTGGCGATCGTCACTGCCTCACTCGTGCTGACCCGCTCACGCGCGGCGTGGCTCGCGGCGGGTGCGGCCCTGTTCCTCTTTTTCGCGGCGCTGCTGGTGTCGTCGGTGCTGCGGCGCGATGGGCGCACGTGGCGGCGGTTGATGACGATGGCGCTGCTCGCCGGTGCGGGTGTGGCGGCGGCGCTGCTCGTGCCGAACACGCTGCGCTGGCGCAGCGACAATCCCTATCTGGAGTCGCTGAAAGGCGTGGCCAATTACGAGGAGGGGAGCGGGCGGGGACGGCTGATCCAGTACGAGCGCTCGCTGCGCATCGCCGCCGCGCATCCGCTCTTCGGCGTCGGTCCGGGGAACTGGCCGGTCGAATATCCGCGGCAGATCGGTACGCACGATGATCCGTCGCTGGATACGTCCGAGGAGGGGATGACGTTCAATCCATGGCCGAGCAGCGACTGGATCGCGTTCGCCATGGAGCGCGGCCTGCCCGCGCTGGTGCTGATGGCGCTGGTCTTCCTCGCGCTGCTTCGCGATGGTCTCCGCCAGCTCCGCGCCGCGCTGGACGCGGACGAGGCGCTCCTCGGCGCTGCGCTTCTCGCTACCGTGGCCGCAGCCGGCGTAGCCGGCGCGTTCGACGCCGTGCTGCTCCTCGGCCTGCCCACGTTCCTCATCTGGACCACCCTCGGCGCGCTCTGGCATCCGCCCGCCGGCGGGTTTACGCGCGGCTTCGCCGTCGCCGTCATCCTCCTCATCTTTACGTTGACAGCCACCGCCCGCAGCGCCGCCCAACTCACCGCCATGCAGATCGACGACCTCACCCTCGCCATCACCATCGATCCCGCCAACTACCGCCTGCACCTGCGCCTCGCCCGCCGTGGCACCCGCAACCAGCGCTGCCAACACGCCCTCGCCGCACACCAGCTCTTCCCCGCCGCCGCAGCCGCCCGCGCCGCCGCCCGCGGCTGCCGTTAACGAACGAGACGGTCCAAGTTATACGCGAAGCGTTTGGACTGCGGTGGCCCGAGCCACCGCTTTCGTACAGCCACGAGCAGGGCGCGTAGCACGACGCAACGGTACACCGGTGCCACCGGAAGCGCCTGTGGCTGTACAAAAGCTGTGGCTCGGGCCACAGCAGTCCAAACGCTTCGCGGATACCCTCCACGCTTTTCGTCGCCACCACCACTGCATCGTGCCCTGCGCGCGGCAGCCCCAGCTGTGACTTAGTACAGACGCCCGGAAAGGACTGTCCAGTAGGAGCATCGAAGGCTTGAACGCAGAACGCAGAGCGCAGAACGATGAATGAAGAAAGAGGACCGGCTTCGCTCCGCCGGCTTTTTTTCTCAATTCATCGTTCGGCGCTCTGCGTTCTGCGATCAAGCCTTCGATCCTTGGCTACTGGACACCCGATTCCGGGGAGCCGCCGCTTTTGTACAGCCACGAGCAGTCCCGTAGACCCCCCACCCTCGTTCGTGCACAATCCCACCCGCCGATGATCCGCACCATCACCGCCACCCACTACGTCATGCCCCTGCGCGAGGGCGGGTCGTTGCCGGCCATCGTCGAGGGGAGTGACGATGGCACGTGGGTGCTGAAGTTCCGGGGGGCGGGGCAGGGGGCGCGGGCGTTGGTGGCGGAGCTCATCGCGGGGGAGCTGGCGCGGATGGTGGGGCTGCCGGTGCCGGAGATCGTCTTCGTCGACCTTGATCCGCGCATGGCGAAGACTGAGCCCGATCCCGAGATCCAGGACCTTCTGCGGCGCAGCGAAGGGCTCAACCTCGCGCTCGACTACCTGCCCGGCTCCATCACCTTCGATCCCCTCGTCGACCGCAACGTGGCCGGGAAGGCGCGGCTGGCCTCTACCATCGTCTGGTTCGACGCGCTGGTCACCAACGTCGACCGCACGCCGCGCAACACCAACCTCCTGGTGTGGCACCGCGAGCTCTACCTCATCGACCATGGGGCGTCGCTCTACTTCCATCACAACTGGGAGGGCTACCGCGAGCGCAGCCGCACACCGTTCGCGCAGATCCGGGAGCACGTGCTCCTGCCGTGGGCCAGCGAGCTGCGCGAAGTCGACGACGCGCTGCACGGCACCATCACCGCCGAAACGCTCGCGCCCATCCTGGCTGCCATTCCGGATTCGTGGCTCGAAGACGACGACCACTTCGCCACCGCGGACGAATACCGCGAGGCATACCGCGAATACCTGCTGCAGCGGCTGGAAGGGCCGCGGGCGTGGGTCGAGGAGGGCATCCGTGCACGCGCTCTGCTCGTTTGATTACGCCGTCATCCGCGTCGTCCCACGCGTCGAGCGCGGCGAATTCGTCAACGCCGGCGTGATCCTCTTCTGCTCCACCGAAGGCGTGCTCGAAGCGCGCATCGCCCTCGATTGCGACCGCCTGCTGGCGCTCGCGCCGGAGATCGATTGCGCCCTCGTGCAGAGCCACCTCGACGCCATTCCGCGCATCTGTTATGGCGGTGCGGAGGCGGGGCCGATCGGGCTGCTGCCCCAGCGGGCGCGCTTCCACTGGCTCGTCGCACCGCGCAGCACCATGCTCCAGACCTCGCCGGTGCACTCCGGCGTGCATCACGACCTCGAGGCCGCGCTGGCGCAGCTCGTCGACAAGCTCGTGCTCGTCCCGCCGCCTCAGCCCTTGCGCGAGACGTGAATCGAGAGCAGGTGCCGCGATTCCGGCTTGCCCGGGCCGACGTGGAACTGCCGCAGCGCCAGCTCGATCTGCTGGTCCGCCATGTTCAGCCGCCCGTGCTGCCGCAAATGCTCGCCCCACGACTCCACGGTGAACGACTCCAGGTAGCGCGTCGGATCGGCGATGTCGCGATTGATGCGCCAGCGAAAAGCGCCCTCGCGATGACGGAGCTGCTTGAGCGCGCGTGCCGCTTCGAGGAACGCCGCCGTGTTGGCCGGATCGATGCGGTACTCCGTCAGCACCACCACCGGCCCCTCGTCCGGATGCAGATCGCCCTGCACCGCCGGCGGCGGCCAGTGCATCGACGGGCTGAGATCGAGCTGTGTCCCGCGATGCAGGTGCAGGCGCGGGAAGAAGCCGAGCGTCGCCGCGAGCAGTAGCCCCGCGGCCGCGGCCAGCAGCGCCAGCCGGATCCCGCCGCGCTCCGCGACCGCGCCCCACAATCCCGCGCCGGCGGCCATGCCGCCCTGGAAGACCAGGAGGAACGTGGCCACCGCGCGGCCGCGCACCCAGGTCGGCACCTGTGTCGTCGTGGCCACCATCAGGCTGCTCATCAGGCAGATCCAGCCGAGGCCCGCCAGCACCATCGCCGGCGCGGCCACGAACGATCGCGTCGCAAACGCCAGCACCGCCGCCGCGGCGCTGAAGGCCAGGCAGCCGAAGGTCACGACGCGATCGATGCCCAGCGCCTGCTGCAGCCGCGGCAGCACCCCGGCTCCCGCCACCGCGCCGACGCCCATGCACCCGAGGAGCAGACCGTAGCCGGCTGCACCGAGATGCAGCGGACCGCGGGAGAGCAGCGGCAGCAGCGCGAAGATCGCGCTCGCGCAGAGCACGAACGCCGCGCCGCGCCCGAGGATCGCGTGCATCTGCGGCGCGTTCCAGACATAGCGCGCACCCGCCCGTGTCGCACTGACGATCCGCTCCGACGGCGAATCACTCGTACGCGGCACCGACTTCCAGCGCAGTAGCACCAGCAGCGTGGCCAGGAACGACGCACCGTTCGTGAAGAACGCGACCGACGGTCCGAACGCACCCACTACCGCGCCGCCGATGGCCGGCCCGATGGCGATGGCCGCGTTGTACGCCACGCCGTTCAGCAGGATCGCCGAGCCGGTCAGCGCCGCCGGCACCATGTCCGGAATGGCCGCCTGCCACGCCGGCGCCATGAGCGCCGCGCCGATGCCCAGCAGAAAGGTGAGCAGCAGCAGCGTCACCGGCGTCACCCCGCCCGTCAGCGTGAGCACACCGATGGCCGCGGCCAGCACCAGCATCCCGATCTGGCTGACGATCAGGATCTGACGCCGGTTCACCACGTCCGCCAGCGCGCCCGCGGGCAACGCCAGGAGGAACACCGGCAGCGACGTCGCGGTCTGCACCAGCGAGACCCAGATCGGCGAGGGCGCCAGTGACGTCATCAGCCACGCCGCCGCGAGGTTGTGCATCCACGTGCCGACGTTCGACACCAGCGCCGCGATCCAGATCGTCCGGAAGAGCGGCACGCGCAGCGCCGCCCACGTCGATTGCGGCGGTTGAATATTTTCCATCCCCGTGATCCCGCTCACGCTTGCATCGTACCAGTGGCCCTATCTTGCTCACCAACAGCTGCGGCCGACCAGTCGGCAACCGAAAGGGGAGGCGTACCTCCCCTTTTTTTGCGTCCAGAAACATCCCCGGGAAACCATTTGCAGTCTGAGGGGGAACGTGTGTTCCGTCGATCCTTGCCCCGGCTCTTCATCCTCGCGGCCATGCTCGTGGCCATGCTGTGCAGCAGCGCGTCGCTGCTGGCCGCCACCGCCACCGTCACCAACATCACGCCGAATCCGCTGCCCGTCGGCACGTTCACCATCACCGTCACCGGCACGAAGTTCGTGAGCGGTGCGCGTGTCCGCTGGAACGACACGTCGCTCGCGACCACGTTCGTCTCCGAGACCACCGTCCGCGCCGTCGGCAATGCCGCGGTGGCGGGCAAGGTGAACATCACCGTCGCCAATGGCGGAGGGTCGCCGATCTCGCTGCCCTACAAGCTCTCCGTGGGCACGACGGAACCCCCTCCGCCTCCTCCACCGCCTCCGCCGCCTACACCGACACCAACGCCGCCACCGCCGCCCGATCCGCTGGCCATCACCTACGGACGCTTCCTCGATCAGGCCTCCTTCGGCCCGACGCCCGCGTCCATGGCGCGCGTCAAGCAGCTCGGCATCCCGGCCTATATCGACGAACAGCTGGCCATGCCGGAGTCGCCGCTGCCGACGCTGACCACGGCCACACGCGACGCCAACATCAACGCCTTCTTCGCCAACCAGCTCGGCGGCAACGACCAGCTGCGGCAGCGCGTGCTCTACGCGCTCAGCGAAGTGGTGGTCATCTCGCGCAACAAGAACGTCAACGGCGACATGCTCGTGCCGTGGCTGCAGATCCTCAGCCGCAATGCGTTCGGCAATTACCGCACGCTCCTCGGCGACATCACGCTTGATGCGTCGATGGGCATGTACCTGGACATGGTCAACAGCGCCAAGCCGGGGCTCTCCGGCGGCGCGAACGAGAACTATCCGCGCGAGCTGATGCAGCTCTTCAGCATCGGCCTCGTGCAGCTCAATCCCGACGGCTCCACGAAAGTCGATGCCGCGAACAAGCCCATCCCCACATACACACAAACGGACGTGGCCCAGCTGGCCCGCGCCTTCACCGGCTGGACCTACAACAACAGCACGAATGCACCCACGGCCACGGGCCAGCGCGGTTCGTACTACCCGGGTGCGATGGTGCCGGTGGCGTCGTATCACGACACGACCGCCAAGACGATCCTCGGCAAGAGCATCCCCGCCAATCAGTCGCCGAAGCAGGATGTCGACGCCGCGCTGGACATCCTCTTTCAGCACCCGAACGTCGGTCCGTTC
Organism: Acidobacteriota bacterium; assembly: GCA_034665665.1. Lineage (GTDB taxonomy): Bacteria > Acidobacteriota > Thermoanaerobaculia > Gp7-AA8 > Gp7-AA8 > DASWOB01. The sequence goes on along the minus strand of JAXDJK010000611.1, from coordinate 3,163 downwards.
ATGGCCACGCGTCTCATCCGCGCGCTGGTGACGTCGAATCCGTCGCCGCAGTACATCCAGCGCATCGCCGCGAAATTCGACGACAACGGCCTCGGTGTGCGCGGCGATCTGGGTGCGGTGGTGAAAGCCATCCTGCTCGATCCCGAGGCGCGCAACGACACGCCGCCCGCGACCTTCGGCCGGTTGCGCACACCGGTGCAGGAGACGATCGCCATGAGCCGGGCCCTCGGCGTGCCGCTGCCCGCCGCGTCGCAGATCAACTATCTCTTCGCCGGGATGGGGGAGGACGAGCTCGGGGCGCCGTCGGTATTCGGCCATTACTCGCCGAGCTTCCGCATCCCGAAGACCACGCTCTTCGGCCCGGAGTTCCAGATCTACACCGCCACCGAGTCCATCAATCGCGCGAACTTCCTTTACACGCTCTGGTTCGGTAGCGGTGGGACGTTGCATCCGTCGCTGGCCTCGTACGCCGCGGTGGCCGCCGATCCGGTGGCGCTCACCAGCGCGGTCAACAACGCGCTGCTCTACACGCGCATGTCCGCCACCACCCGCACCGCGATCCAGCAATCGCTCCCGCTGATGTACGACAACCAGCAGCGCGTGCTCTCCGCGCTCTATCTCACCGTGACGTCGGGCGAGTTCCTCGTCCAGCACTGAGGAGAATCATGAACAGCAAGGAAAACGATTTCTCCCGCCGCAAGTTCCTCCAACTCTCCGCGAGCCTGGGCGTGCTGGCCACGCTCGGCAACCTGGAGTGGGCAAATGCCGCCACCATCACCGATTACAAGGCGCTGGTCTGCATCTTTCTCTTCGGCGGCAACGACGGCCACAACATGGTCGTGCCGCTCGATTCGACGCAGTATCCGGCCTATCAGGCCGCCCGCGGCTATCTTGCGCATCCGCTCAGCGCACTGCAGCCGATCAACGACGCGCAGGGGCCGTTCGGCCTGCATCCGCTGATGCCGCAGATGCGCGGGCTCTACACCAGCGGCCGCGCCGCGATCGTGGCGAACGTAGGGATGCTCTCCGCGCCGACGAAGTACAGCGACCTCTCCGATCCGACCAAGCTGCCGAGCAACCTCCGCTCACATTCCGATCAGGTGGTGCAGATGCAGACCGGCACGCCGAGCTCCGGCGGCTCGACCGGCTGGGGCGGCCGCGCGGCCGATTCCGTGCTCCCGCTCAACGCCGCCGCGGCCTTCCCGGTGGCCATCTCGATGAATGGTCCGGCCATCTTCTGCGCCGGCAACTCCGTCCCGGCCGCGAGCCTGCAGCCGGGCAATTCGCTCCGGCAGAACGCGATGAGCCTCTGGCCCTCCACGGCCGGCCAGGCCCGCGCCGCAGCGCAGAAGCAGATCGTCTCGGCGGCCTCGGGGAACCAGATGATCGACGCCGCGAATCGGCAGATGACCGACGCCCTCGCGCTCGCGCCGCTGCTGGCCAGTGCGCAATCCTCGGTGGCCTGGACCACACCGTTTCCCTCCGGTGGCCTCGGCAATCAGCTGGCCGACATCGCCCGCATCATCAATCTCCGCGCGCAGCTCGGCGTGGGCCGGCAGGTCTTCTTCGTCGGCCTGGGCGGCTTCGACACGCACAGCGGCCAGTCGTACCAGCAGGGTGTGCTCCTCCAGGAGCTCGACGGCTGCATCCGTTCCTTCGACGCCGCCATGCAGCAGATCGGCACCGGCAACTCCGTGACCACCTTCACCATGTCCGACTTCGGCCGCACCCTGCAGCCGAGCGGCACCGGCACCGACCACGGCTGGGGCAATCACCACTTCGTCGTCGGCGGCGCCGTGCAGGGCGGCAGGATCTACGGCAGCTTCCCGCTGATGACCAACTACAAGACCCTCAACGCCAGCGCCGAGGACTACGCCGACAACCGCGGCGTCCTCCTCCCGCGCCTCTCCCTCTCGCAATACGGCGGCACGCTCGCCAACTGGTTCGGCGCCGACCCGCTGACCACCTTCCCGAACCTCGGCGCATGGGGAGGGGCGACGAACCTCGGCTTCCTGTCGTAAAGTCCGGGCCCCGTGCCGCCTTCCATTCCTCAGCGACGTCTGCACAACCAGCTCCTCGCCGGCCCGGCGGCGAGGAGCGCGCACGAAGTGGTGGCCCATTTCGGCGCCGTGCAGGCGCAGGACTACCTCGGCGCGCTCTGGGCCATCGGCACGCGGATGGCCTCAGCCACGGAAGCGGACGTGGAGGAGGCGGTCGCCCTGCGCCGCATCGTCCGCTGCTGGCCGATGCGCGGCACGCTGCACTTCGTGGCCGCCGAAGACCTGCGCTGGATGGTCGCGCTCCTCGGAGCGCGCGTGCTGAAACGGCACCGCACCCGGCTGGAGCGCGACTTCGAGCTCGACGCCCGAACCCTCCGCCGCGCCCGCACGGTGGTCGAGCGCGCGCTCGAAGGTGGCCACGCGCTGACCCGGCCCGAGCTCTACGCCGCGCTCGAGCAGGCCCACATCTCCACCGCCAACAGCCGCGGCCTGCACATCCTCTTCGCCCTCGCGCACGAGCTGGTGCTCTGCTTCGGCACCCGCCGCGGCAAACAGCCTACCTTCGTCCTGCTCGATGAGTGGCTTCCTGTCGCACCTCCGAAACCACGCGAAGAAGCACTGGCCGAACTGGCGCAGCGGTACTTCACCAGCCATGCTCCCGCAACCGTGGAGGATTTCATGTGGTGGTCCGGCCTGACCAAAAAAGAGGCTGCCGAAGCAATCGCGCTGGCCGGCCCTATCGTCGAGCGCACTATCACGCGTGCCGCGACGCGAGTCCACCTCCTCCCGCCCTTCGACGAATACACCGTCGCCTACAAAAACCGCAGCGCCGTGCTCGACCCGGTCCACACGAAACGGGTGAACGCAGGTGGCGGAATGATCAACGCCATCGTGGTGATCGACGGCCTCGTGGCCGGCAACTGGAAACGGGTCCTGACCGGCCAATCGGTGGAGGTCACCGTCTCCCCATTCCGAGCGCTGACCGCACGCGAAACGAAAGCGCTGGAGCACGAAGCCTCGCGTTACGCCGCATTCCTCGGGCGGAGTGTTGCTAGAGTCCTGTGACCACGCGAACTCGGAGTTGGATTAGCTCGAAGAGCGCGCCGGACTACGCGAAGCGTTTGGAGTGCGGTGTCGCCACCGCTTTTGTACAGCCACAGGCG
>JAXDJK010000610.1:0-3603 GCA_034665665.1 Acidobacteriota bacterium | reverse complement strand
GGGAAAGGATGGCTTGCGCGTGCTCGTGCAGACCGCCGGCGCACGCGAGCCGGTGCTCGATGCGCTGCTGGCACGCACCGACGGTATCCTGCACCGGCCGGAGCGCCTCGGTTTTCGGGAGGCCGCGGAGCTGACCGTGGCGGCTGATGCGAGCTTCGTCGGCTACCTCTCGCCTTTCCCGCAGTTCCGCTTCATGGGCGTTTCATCGCAGAAGCTCTGCACCTCGCTCTGGCTGGGCGTGCCGGTGATCGCCACGCGCCAGGAGAGCTTCGCCTTCGTGGAGGACCTCGGCTGCGGTGTGCTGATCGATCGCGAGGAAGAGCTGCCGGCAGCGATCGCGCGTATCCGTCACGATCGCGAAGGCTACGCGGCGCGCGCCAGGGCGGCGGTGGCGGCGTACATTCGCCCCGCGGAGCGGCTGGAGGCGCTCGCGGAGAGGTTCCGGCAGGTATGACCCGGCTGCTGATCTGTACTCCCACCTACTCGCTGCAGGGCGGCGTCGAACGCATTCTGGAGGCGCTGTCGCTGCACCTGCCGGCGCGCGGCTTCGAGGTGGTCTTCGCGCTGGCGCACGGCGCGCGCTTTCACGATCCCGTTCGCTATCGCGCCGCGTTTCCGGGCATCCGCGCCGTGAACGTAGACGGCACGAGCGGGACGGCCTACGGCCGTCGCCGTGCACTCCGTCGCGCGATCGAGCAGGTCGATCCCGACATCGTGCTGATCGCGCGAATGTTCGATGCCTACCCCGTGGCGAGTGCGCTCAAGCGTGAAGGACATCGCCTGCGCCTCGCCGTAACCGTGCAGGGCTACGAGCCGGAGTACTTTGTCGATCTCGTCGCGTATGCGGAGTTCCTCGATCTCTGCGTCACCAGCGGCGAGCTGATTGCCCGCGCGGTCCCGCGCTTCACCACGCTGTCCGCCGACCGCGTGGTGAGCATCCCCGGCGGCGTTGCCGCGCCGCTTCGGCCCGTGGTGCACGCTCCTGGTCCGCTGCGCCTCGGCTACGTCGGACGTCTCGAGCAGTTGCAGAAGCGCATCCGCGATCTGCCGCTGCTCACCGCCGAGCTGCAGCGGCGCGGGATTCCGTTCACGCTCGACGTTGCGGGTGATGGTTCCGTCGCCGACGAAGTGGGGGCCGCGCTGCCGGACGCGCGCTTTCATGGCTGGGTGACCACCACGGAGCTGTACGACCGCGTCTATCCGGAGCTGGACGTGCTGGTGCACTTTGCGGAATGGGAAGGCGTCACCATCGCGCCGCGCGAGGCGATGGTGCACGGCGTGGTGCCGGTGGTCTCGCGGTTTACCGGGTTGGCCGTGGAGCGGCAGATGATCGAGGGCGAGAACGCGCTGACCTTCCCGGTGGGCGACATCGCTGCTGCCGCCGATTGCATCGAGCGTCTGCACCGCGATCGAGCCCTGCTGACGACACTGGCGCACAACGCGGCCGGCTCGCAGCAGGGCATTCGTTCCGAGGAGGGAGCGCTCGATGCATGGGCCGCCGCGTTTCGAGAAACGCTGGCGCGGCCGGCGCGCATCGGCCCGGTGCTGCCAGCGGCTCCCGGCAACGAAGGACTGCTAACGCGGTTGCACGTGCCGGCTGCGATCGCTGAGGGATTGCGGCGGTTGCGGCGCCGCGAGCACGACGAACCGGGCGCCGAATGGCCGCACTGGAGCGGCGTGGCGGATGCCGACCTCGCACGCCGCCTCGTCGACTATGCGCGGGAAACGTAGAATCGCGTGATGTCGCTGCGGACCCAGCTTGGCGCGCTCCTCTACGACTGGCCGCGTTTTCTGCGGCACATTGGCGGCGACTGGGAGCAGATCCGCAATCGCAACGAGACGCTCCGCAGCGACGGGCGCGGCGTGATCTGCGAATGGGAGTTCAGCTCCGAGCTGCACCTCGCACGGGTCTCACCCCTCGCTGCGCGATGGCTGTTCCGGCGCGCGTTTGCCGATTGGCCCATCGCCCGCCGCGACGTGCCTCCCGATCCGCAGAGTCCGCCGGAGGTCTCGTTCATCATCGGCCACCGCGGCCTGGAGCGCCTGCCCAACCTGCTGGAGACGCTGCGCAGCATCGCCGGGCAGGTGGACGCCGCGATTGAATGCATTGTCGTCGAGCAGTCCGCGTCGCCTGAGGTCGAAGGAAAGCTGCCGCCGTGGGTGCGCTACGTTCACACACCCGTGCCGCCGGACATGCCGTACTGCCGTTCCGCCACATTCAACGCAGGCGCTGCGGCCGCACGCGGCGTGGTGCTGATCCTGCACGACAACGACATCCTCGTGCCGAAGCGTTACGCCGCCGAGGTGCTGGCGCGGGTCCGCGAAGGCGCCCGGTTCGTCGACCTCAAACGCTTCCTCTTCTATCTCTCCGAGGACGAAACGCTCACCTCGATCGAGCAGAACCTGCAGGGCGGCAGCATCGCCGCCACGCGCGAGGCGTACGCCGCCGTCGGCGGCTTCGACGAAGGCTTCATCGGCTGGGGCGGCGAGGACAATGACTTCCGCGAGCGCGCCCACGCCCTCGGCGCCGTCTACGCCTTCGGCTACCTCCCCATGATCCACCTCTGGCACCCTCCCCAACCCGGCAAGCGCGATGCTGCCGCCCCCGCCGTGCGCCGTTACTGGGAGGAGATCCGCCACATCCCCGCGGAGGAGCGCATTCGGCGGCTGCGGAAGGACTAACGACTCTCCTTCACCGTAGCGTACGGAGCGGTAACTTGGCCCCCAACGACCGCGAAAGGTCTACGCGAAGCGTTTGGACTGCCGGCAGCTTTCTGCCGCTCTTGTACAGGCATGAGCAGCGTACGTGTTCATCACACGACAGCGTGCTGGATGCCATGAGCAGCGCCTGTGGCTATACGAGAGCGGCGGGAAAGCGCCGCACTCGTGTGCCGGGCACGATCGACAGCTAGGAAGTTGAAGTCTTCTACCAACCTGACGGAGGTGAAGGTTAGCGAAGCGCAAGGGTGAAAGCCTGGAGGAAGCGTGGAGCAAAAGCGCGAGCCAATGAACGAGAACGGGATGAGGCTACACGTCACGGACGAGCGGACGAGTCACCGCGAAGTCCATATCCGTCAAGGTGGCGTGGAGTAGATCACGTGGTTGTGCGCTGGAAGTTGTCGAGATTACCCCGGGAGAGCTGGGAAGCGGTCGAGAGGTAGAGCGACTGGGAAAGCCGCAAGGTGATCTGAAGAGCGACCCAGAAGTCAGCAGAAGGCGTAGTAGTAGCCGAGAGGCTGCGAAGGCCTGAACGGTGCCTTTCGCCGGAGTGGCGAGGGTAAATGGGAAGGGAAGTAGGACCGCGAAGCGATGAGCCAAGAACGTCAGAAGAGCCAGCGAGACTGGCGCCCGGCACGAACGGAAGAGGTGAAGCCTCGACTACTCGTGAGGAAGACGGTGCATGAGCGTGGAAGCGGAGCACGAAACCCTGAGATCGACATGAACGTGATGGAGAAAATTTGCAAGTCATCGCAGGTCTCCGCTCCCTCTGTCCATGAGGATCTTTGACCAGCCGAACCGCCGTGTGCGGACCCGCATGCACGGTGGTGTGGGAGGGGGAGGGCCGTGAGGCCCCCCTCTATCCCGATCAAACGCTTCGCGTAG
>JAXDJK010000609.1:0-7086 GCA_034665665.1 Acidobacteriota bacterium | reverse complement strand
CCCCCCCCCCCTCCAAACGCTGCGCGTAGACCTTTGGCGCTTTCGGCCTAGTCGCCGGTGGCCATCGTATGCAGTTCCTCGATGCCGCGGAGGACGCCACCGCGCATCACGTGCTTGATGCTGCGGAAGGCGCGGACGTCTTTTGTGGGATCGGCGGCGAGCAGCACCAGGTCGGCGGCTTTGCCTTTTTCGACCGTGCCGGTTTCCGTGTCGAGCATGGCGGCGCGGGCGGCGGTGGAGGTGGAGGCGACGATCACCTGCATGGGGGTCATGCCGGCGGCCTGCATCGCTTCGAGCTCGGCGTAGATCGAGACGCCGTGGAGCGTGAGCGGGTTGCCGGCGTCGGTGCCGGTGGCGATGGGGATACCGGCGGCGACGAGGCGTTTCAGGTTCGCGGCGGCCACGCGCTCGAGCTCCGTCGTGCGTTGGTCGCTGGACGGCTTGCCGGCCGGAGTCGACGCCACTTTCGCCAGCGTCGCTTTGTCGACGCAGCCGTTTGGATCGTCCACCGTGGTGACGCCGGCCGCCATGCGCGTGTAGCCGCGCATGACCGTGAGCGTCGGGGTGAGGATGGTGCCGTTTGCTTTGGCCAGAGCGATGAACTCGTCGTCGATCGGCTCCCAAACGCTGTGCACCAGCAGCTTTGCTCCGGCGCGCAGCGCGGCTTTCGCCTCGGCCAGCCCGGTGGCGTGGACGATCAGCGGCAGCCCCTGCTTCTTCGCTTCGTCGCCCGCCGCGGTCACCCATGGCTCCGACGAAGCCACCGGCAGATCCTTGCTGACGATGAACCAGACCTTGACCGCTTTCGCGCCGGCTGCCTTCAAGTAGCGCACCCCTTCGCGTCCCGCCTCCTCCGACTTCAGGTGGATGAACTGGCGGGTGGCCGGCAGGTTCAGCCAGTGATCGCGCGTGGAGAGCAGCGGTCCCGCCGCCGTCACGTGCGGCGCCATCGTGTCGTCGGCGAAGCGCTCGGCCAGCCGCAACGTCCACGGATAACCGCCCACGTCGAACACGCTGGTCACGCCCGAGCAGACATACGAGCGCGCGAACCGCTCCGGCTCGGCTTCGAGTGAGGCCACCACCTGCTCGTACGGATGCGTCGCGCGAAGGTCCAGCGCGTCCGGGCGTCCATCGGCCCAGCCGGTCTGCGAAAAGTGCACGTGCGCGTCGATCAGCCCCGGCGTGATCCAGAGACCGTGCGCATCGACCACATCCACGCCCGCGGGCACGGCGCAATCCAACGCAGCACCGGCGCATTCGATCTTCCCCTCGCGCACGATCACGTTCGCATTCGCGATCGGTGCGCCGCCGCGGCCGTCGATCAGCGTTGCGCCGACCAGCGCCCGCGGCGACGGCGGCACACCCTGCGTCTGCACCGCACCGGTCAGCGCGATCTTCCAGCCCTCCGGCGTTTCGAGGAAGAGCCGTTCCGAGATGCCGCTCTGCTCGACGGTGCCGTAGCGCACGCGGTAGCGATACGACCCGTACACCAGGCCCGGCCGCACCGGCGTGAGGCGAATGTCCGTGGCCTCGAAGGTGTCGGGCCAGCCGGCGCCGATGTTCTTCGCGAAGTCCTCGTAGCCGGTGACGAAGCCGGTGGCGCCGGTACGCGCCAGCTTGTCGTTCTTCCAGTAGACCGAGCGGTAGCCGTCCGCATCGCGGTTCTTGATGGCAGCGAGGTTCTGCTCGAAGACGGCGCGAGCGGCACGGACGTCGGAAGCATCGTCGGCGAAGGCGGACGCGGCGGCGACGAAGGCGAGGAGCACGATGGTGAAGCGCATCCCGCGATTGTAGGACCGCGTGCTTATAATCGAGGCGAATGGCATTTCTCGAAGCGCGATCGCTCTCGAAGACGTATCGCAACGCCGAAGTGCCGGTGATCGTGTTCGGTGGCCTCGATCTCGTCGTGCAGCAGGGCGAGATGCTGGCCATCGTCGGACCCTCGGGGATCGGGAAATCGACGCTCCTGCACCTGCTCGGCGGCCTCGACCGGCCTGACAGCGGCACCGTGCGCGTGGCCGAGCAGTCGCTCGACTCCATGACCAACGACGCACTGGCTCGCTTCCGCAACAAGAACGTCGGCTTCGTTTTTCAGTTCCACCACCTCCTGCCGGAGTTCACGGCGGTCGAGAACGTGGCCATGCCCGGGTGGATCGGAAGAATGAAGAAGGAGCAGGCGTTGCAACGTGCCGCAGAGTTGCTCGCAGAGCTCGGTCTGGAAGCAAGAAGTCGTCATTTCCCCAATCAACTTTCCGGTGGTGAACAGCAGCGGGTGGCCATTGCCCGTGCACTTCTGGCCGACCCATTGCTCTTCCTTGCGGATGAGCCCACGGGGAACCTCGATCTTCAAACCAGTGAAAAAGTGTTCGATCTGATGCGGGAGTGCCACAATAAGCGCGGACTTACATCGGTAATCGTGACCCACAACCCGGATCTAGCGGCACGCTGTGACCGAGTCTTCGAGATGAAGCAGCAGCGTCACAACTGACATGTTCGAGAAATACAACGAGAAAGCACGCCGCGCCCTCTTCTTCGCCCGCTACGAAGCGTCAAAGCTCGGCTCGCGTGTCATCGAGTCCGAGCACATCCTCCTCGGCGTGCTTCGCGAGGGGGAGGAGATCATCAAAGAGATCTTCTCCCGCTTCAACGTAAAGCCCGAACAGATCCGCCGCGAAGTCGAAGGCGACCGTCTGTTCGTCGACCGCATCTCATCGTCCGCCGAGCTTCCGCTGTCCGAGGAATCGAAAAAGATTCTCGCGTACGCGGCGCACGAGGCCGAGTCGATGCTTCATCAGTACGTCGGCACCGAGCACCTGCTGATCGGCATCCTGCGCGTCGAGTCGTCCACCGCCGCGCGCATCCTCACCGCCAAAGGCCTCAACGTCTACGGCGTGCGCGAGGAAACGATCTCGATCCTCAAGGAGCGCGAGGCCGACAAGCAGAAGAAAGAGCTCCCCTTCCTGGCCGAGTACGCGCGCGACCTCACTGCCATGGCCCACAGCCAGCAGTTCGATCCGCTCATCGGCCGCGAAAAGGAAGTGGAGCGGATCATCCAGATCCTCTCCCGCCGCACCAAGAACAACCCCATCCTCCTCGGCGAGCCCGGCGTCGGCAAGACCGCCATCGTCGAAGGGCTGGCCCAGCGCATCGTCGACGGCAACGTCCCGCTCTTCATCGCCAACAAGCGCATCCTGTCACTCGACCTCTCGCTCATCGTGGCCGGCACCAAGTACCGCGGCCAGTTCGAGGAGCGCCTCAAGGGGATCATCAAAGAGCTGAAGGAAAACCAGGACATCATCATCTTCATCGATGAGATCCACTCGCTGATCGGCGCCGGCTCCGCGGAAGGCTCGCTCGATGCGGCCAACATCCTCAAGCCGGCGTTGTCCCGCGGCGAGATCTCCTGCGTCGGCGCGACCACCATCCGCGAGTACCGCCGCTACATCGAGAAGGATCGCTCGCTGCTCCGCCGCTTCCAGGCCATCATCGTCAATCCTCCGAGCGAGGACGAGACGCTGCAGATCCTGGAGGGCGTCAAGGAGCGGTACGAGAGCTTCCACAAGGTCAAGTACAGCGACACGGCCATCCGCTCGGCCGTGTACCAGTCGAACCGCTACATCACCGACCGTTTCTTCCCCGACAAGGCCATCGACATCATCGACGAGGCCGGCGCGAAGGTGAAGCTGCGCCGCGTGGCCGATACCCAGAACCTCCGCCGTCTCGAGGCCGAGACCCGCTCGATCGTCAAGGAAATGAAGAAGGCCATCTCGGACAAAGACTTCGAGAAGGCGGTCTTCCTCCGCGAGCGCGAGATCGAGCTCAAGGACGAGATCGAGCGCTTCAAGCAGGAGCGCGAGATCGCCGGCGACGAGATGATGGAAGTGACCCAGCGCGACGTCGAGGAGATCATCAGCTCCTGGACCGACATCCCGGTCACGTCGATCGAAGCCGACGAGGCCGCGAAGCTGATGAACATGGAAGACCTCCTGATGCGGCGCATCGTCGGTCAGGACAAGGCCATCAAGGCCATCTCCCGCGCCATCCGGCGCTCACGCCTGGGCGTGGCTTCGCCGAACCGGCCGATGGGCTCGTTCATCTTCCTCGGCTCGTCGGGTGTCGGAAAAACCGAAGTGGCGCGCCGCCTGGCGGAGTTCCTCTTCGGCTCGCAGAAGCACCTGATCCGCTTCGACATGTCGGAGTACATGGAGAAGCATTCGGTCTCGAAGCTGATCGGCTCGCCCCCGGGCTATGTCGGTCACGAAGAGGGCGGCCAGCTCACCGAGCGCGTGCGCCGCAATCCGTACAGCGTGGTGCTGCTCGACGAGATCGAGAAGGCGCATCCGGATCTCTCGAACATCCTGCTGCAGATCCTCGAGGACGGCATCCTCACGGATTCGCTCGGCAACCAGGTGGACTTCCGCAACACGCTGATCATCATGACCAGCAACCTCGGCACGCGCCACCTGGCCACGCGCGGGCACATGGGTTTCCGCGAGCACGGCGGCGAGGCGGACCAGAAGTCGGCCGAGCAGCTGATTCACACGGAGCTCAAGCGGGAGTTCTCGCCCGAGTTCATCAACCGTATCGACGAAGTGATCATCTTCAACCCGCTGACGGACGCCGAGCTGCGCGCGATCTGCCAGCTGCTGATCGACGACGTCAACCTGGCCATCCTGCAGAAGAACGTGCAGATCACGGTGGACGACTCGGTGGTGGGGTGGCTGCTCTCGAAGTCGCGCGAGGAGTCGAACTCCGGCGCCCGCCCCCTGCGCCGCTCCATCCAGCGCTACATCGAGGACGAGCTGTCGGAGTACATGATCCGCCACAAGGACACTGTCCCCGAGCGCATCGATTTCACGATGGCTGGCGACGAAGTGTTGCTGGTGCCCCGCGTCGAAGAGACGCTGACGCCGACGTAATTGGAGCGGGCCGCAAGGCCCGCTTTTGTCTTTTCACCGAAAACGTGAAAGGTCTACGCGAAGCGTTTGGAGTGCGGCGCTTTCCCGCCGCTCTTGTATAGCCATGAGCAGCGCTCGTGTCATCACGTAGCGTTCCCGAGGTTGACACCGGCAGCGCCTGTGGCTGTACAAGAGCGGCGGGAAAGCGCCGCACTCCAAACGCTTCGCGTAATCGTTGCGGCCTTACCGCACTTTCAGGACGATCTTTCCGAAATGCTCGCTCGCGGCCATGAGGCGGTGCGCGTCCGCGGCTTCGGCGAGAGGGAAAACCTTGTAGATCACCGGACGGATGTGTCCGGCCTCGAGGTGCTTGCCGAACCGGGCCAAAAACGCCTGCACGATGGCGGCTTTCTCCTGTACGGATTTGCCGCGCAACGTCGAGCCGATCAGCTGCGCACGCTTCATCAGTAGCTTGGTGACATCCAGCTCCATGGTTTTCTCGCCCCCCATCGTCCCGATGATCACGATCCTGCCGCCCACGGCCACCGCTTCGAGATCGCGCGCCAGGTAGCGTGCGCCGATGTGGTCGAGGATGACGTTGGCGCCGCGGGCGCGCTCGACGAAGTCTTCCTCCTTGTAGTTGATGGCCACGTCCGCGCCATGCTGGAGGCAGAGCGCGCACTTTTCGGCCGAGCCGGCGGTGACGATCACGTGCATGCCGGCCAGCTTGCAGAGCGTCGTGCCGGCCGTGCCGACGCCGCTGCCGCCGCCGTGGATCAGCACCGTCTCGCCTTCGCGCGCGCGGCCCAGCTCGAAGATGTTCGAGAACGCGGTCAGGAAGACTTCCGGCAGCGCGGCTGCTTCTTCGAACGACAGCGCCTCCGGCACGCGCATGGCCGAGCCGGCGTGCACGATGGCCTCCTCGGCGTAGCCGCCGCCGGGGATGAGGGCCATGACCCGCTCGCCGACCTTCCAGCCCGTCACCTTCGCCCCGATCTCCTGCACCACGCCCGAGCACTCCATGCCCAGGATCTCCGACGCGCCGGGCGGCGGCGGATAGTGCCCCTGCCGCTGGAGCAGGTCGGCGCGGTTGATGGCCGTGGCGTGTACGGCGATGCGGAGCTCCTCGCGGCCCAGTGGCGGCGGGGCGGTTTCGCCGAGGTGGAGGACATCTTCGGAGCCGAACGAGTCGAACAGGATGGCGCGCATCCGGAGATGCTATCGTTTCGCCCGCTGTGACCGATAACCTCGTCATCGAATGCCGCAATCTGAAGAAGCACTACGCGGACGTGAAGGCCGTTGACGGCCTCGACCTCTCCGTCTTCCGGAACGAGTGCTTCGGTCTCCTCGGGCCGAACGGCGCGGGCAAGACCACCACCATCGAGATCCTCGAGGGGCTGAACACGCCCGACTCCGGCGAGGTGCGCGTCCTCGGCCTAACGTGGCGGGAGAACGAGCGCGAGCTGCGCGAGCGCATCGGCCTCTCGCTCCAGGAGACGCAGCTCAGCGAGAAGCTCACCGTCGTAGAGACGCTGCGCCTCTTTCGCTCGTTCTACAGCAGCGGCCCGCATCCCGACGACCTGCTGCGCGACCTCTCGCTCGATGAAAAGCGTGACGCTCGCGTGGGCAAGCTCTCCGGCGGCCAGAAGCAGCGCCTGGCCGTGGCCTGCGCGCTCATCGGCGAGCCCGACATCCTCTTTCTCGACGAGCCGACCACCGGCCTCGACCCGCAGAGCCGCCTGCAGCTGTGGGACGTCGTGGCGCGCTTCCGCGCCGGTGGCGGCACGGTGCTGCTGACCACGCACTACATGGAAGAGGCGGAGCGCCTCTGCGACCGTGTGGCCATCGTCGATCACGGCAAGCTGATCGCCCTCGGTACGCCCGCGGAGCTGATCGCCAAGCTCGACGCCGCGAACATCGTCGAGTTCTCCAGCGAGCCGGCCATCGACGAGGAGACGCTGCGCGCGGTGGCCGACTGCCACGGCGTGAGCCGTCGCGGCGACAAGTGGCAGCTGCGCGTCGATTCGCTGGCCGTGGCCGTGCCGCAGATCCTGCAGGTCGTCGAAGATCGCGGCGCGAAGCTGCAAACGCTCACGACACACGCCGCCACGCTGGAGGATCTCTTCGTGAACCTCACCGGAAGGGAGCTGCGCGATGAGTAGGCCCGTCCGATCCGCACTCGTCGAAC
>JAXDJK010000608.1:0-4040 GCA_034665665.1 Acidobacteriota bacterium | reverse complement strand
GGCGGTTGTGTTTGCGGCGGAGACCGCACCGCGGGTCTTACTAACCGCCAACCGCCAACTGCCAACCGACAACCGACTCCGGTGTAACATCCCCGGCCGATGTCCGCCCCCCGTTTCATCACCATTCACGGCCATTTCTACCAGCCGCCGCGCGAGAACCCGTGGCTCGAAGTCGTGGAGACGCAGGACTCCGCATTTCCCTACCACGACTGGAACGAACGGATCACCGCCGAGTGCTACGAGGCCAACGCGACGGCGCGCATTCTCGACGCGCAGGACCGCATCCGCCGGATCGTCAACAACTACACCACCATCAGCTTCAACTTCGGGCCGACGCTCCTCTCCTGGCTCCACGTCGCCGCACCCGATACGTACGCCGCGATCCTCGAGGCCGACCGCGTCAGCCGCGAGCGGCGCGGTGGCCATGGCAACGCCGTGGCCCAGACCTACAACCACATCATCCTGCCGCTGGCCAATACGCGCGACCGGCAGACGCAGGTGCGCTGGGGACTGCGTGACTTCGAGCGCCGCTTCGGCCGCAAGCCGGAAGGGATGTGGCTGGCGGAGACGGCGGTGGACATCGCCTCGCTCGAAGCACTGGCCGCCGAAGACATCGCCTTCACCATCCTCGAGCCGCATCAGGCCGCGCGGTGGCGGACCCTCGGAGACTCGGGCTGGATCGACGCCAACGGCGCTCTCGATCCGACGCGGCCGTACCTCTGCACACTGCCGTCCGGCCGCAGCATTACCATCTTCTTCTACGACGGTCCGATCTCGCGCGCCGTGGCCTTCGAGCAGCTCCTCGCGCGCGGCGAGAACCTCGCGCACCGGCTGGCGGGCGCGTTCTCCGACACGCGCGAGCATCCGGAGCTGGTGAACATCGCCACCGACGGCGAGACCTACGGACACCATCACCTTTTCGGTGAGATGGCCCTGGCCTATGCGCTCCGCTACATCGATGAGCGCGGCCTGGCGAAGCTGACAAATTACGCCGAGCATCTGGCGCTGCACCCGCCAACGGAGGAAGTGGAGATCCACGAGCGGACCGCCTGGAGCTGCTCGCATGGCGTGGAGCGCTGGCGCAGCGACTGCGGCTGCAACGCCGGCGGCGGACCGGGCTGGAACCAGCAGTGGCGCGGGCCGCTGCGCGACGCGCTGGACTGGTTGCGCGATGAAGTCGCCGAGATCTTTGAGCGCCTGGGCAGCACGCTGCTGCGCGATCCGTGGGCCGCGCGCGACGAGTACATCGATGTGATCCTCGACCGCACCGACGATATGGTCGGGCTGTTTTTTTCGCATCACGCGCTGCCGGCGGCGAAGCACGTCACGCCGATCCTCGAGCTGATGGAGATGCAGAGCAACGCCATGCTCATGTACACGAGTTGCGGATGGTTCTTCAGCGACCTCTCGGGCATTGAGACCGTGCAGGTGCTGCATTACGCGGCGCGTGTCATCCAGCTCGCCGAGCGCGTCTCCGGCGCGCAGCTCGAGCCGGAGTTCCTGGAACGGGTGGCGCTGGCGCACAGCAACATCCCGTCGCGCGGCAGCGGGCGGCGGATCTACGAGCACGAGGTGGCGCCGGTTCGCCTCGACCTCGCTCGCGTGGCCGCGCATTACGCCGTGGCTTCGCTCTTCGATTACTTCGACGAGCACACCCGCATCTATTGCTACGAGATCACGCAGCGCGATTTCGAGGTGCACAAGGCCGGACGCGCGCGCATGGCCATCAGCGCGATCGATATCCGCTCGCTGATCACGCACGAGACGGCCTCCTTCGAGCTGGCGGTGCTGCACCTCGGCGAGACGGAGATCACCGGCGGCGTGCGCGTGGCCCGGGCCCTGAGCGACTTCGATGCCGTGCGCAAGCAGCTCGTCGAGGCGATGGAGCCGGGCGGCATCCCCACGGTGATCCGCCTCCTGGATCAGCTCTTTGGTGAGACGCCGATCTCCATCCGCTCGCTCTTCCGTGACGAGCAGCGGCGCATCCTGCATCGCCTCCTGGAGTCCTCCCTGGAGGAGGCGGAGTCGGCCTTCCGGCAGCTGCACGTCCGCTACGATCCGCTGATGCGCTTTCACACGCGCCTCGGCATCCCGGTGCCGCAGGTGCTGCAGACGGCCGCGGAGTTCGATCTCAACCTGCAGATCCGCCGTTTTCTGGAGCAGGACAATCCGCCGCTGGCCGAGCTGGAGGCGGTGCTACGGCAGGCGCGCGACGAACAGGTGGGTTTCGACGCGGTCACGCCGCTCGCGTTCAAGCGTGCCATCGAGCGGGCCGCGGAGCGCTTCCGCGACCGCCCCGACGACCTCGACCGGCTGGAGAGTTACGAGACGCTGGTGGCGCTCGTGCGCGAAGCGAAGATCGACGTCGATCTTCGCCGCGCGCAGAACAGCTACTACATCATGCGCTCCACCGTCCGGCCCGCCATTGCGGCCAGCGCCGGCAGCGGTCCGGCCGCGCAGCGATGGCTGGGGCTCTTCGATTCTCTCGCCGAGAAGCTTTCGATCAGTATCGACACCTCGACGTAAGATTCCGCACGCATGCACACGTCCGCTCATCCCGCCGGCGACAGCCTCCGCACCGCCGGCGTGCTCCTCCATCCAACGTCCCTGCCCGGCCACTATGGCGTCGGCGATCTAGGCGACGAGCTGGTGGCATTTCTCGACTGGGCCGCGAATGCGGGTATGCGTCTGTGGCAGGTGCTGCCGCTCAATCCTCCCGGCTACGGCTTCTCGCCGTACGGGTGTCTCTCGTCCTTCGCCGGGAACCCGCTGCTGATCTCGCCGCAGAAGCTGCTGCAGGAAGGGCTGCTGGATGCCGAGGCCGTAGCCGACGTGCCGCAGTTCTCTTCGGATCATGTGGAGTTCGAGCGCGTCAGCGCGTACAAGATGCAGTTGCTCCGCGAGTCGTGGCGCCAGTTCGGCGCGACCGCGAATGCGCAGCTGGGAGAGTCGTTCGAGAACTTCATCCACGGTGACGAGCAGCACGAGTGGCTGGACGACTACGCCCTGTTCATGACGCTGAAGGAACACTCCGGCGGCGGGCCGTGGTGGGAGTGGGACGCGAAGCTGGCGGCACGCGATCCTGAAGCGATCGCGAAGGCACGCCAGGAGCACGCGGAAGACATCCGCTTCTGGCAGTACGTGCAGTTCCTCTTCTTCTGGCAATGGGCCGGCGCGCGCGACGCGGCCTACGCACGCGGAATCCGCATCCTCGGCGACGTGCCGATCTATGTCGCGCACGACAGCGCGGACGTCTGGGCGAACCGCGAGCTGTTCCAGCTCGACGAGCAGGGCATACCGACGGTGGTGGCCGGCGTGCCGCCGGATTACTTCAGCGCGACCGGCCAGCGTTGGGGCAATCCGCTCTATCGCTGGGAGGCGATGCGCGAGCAGGAGTACCGCTGGTGGGTGGGCCGCATTCGCACGAATCTTCGTCTGGCGGACATCATTCGCCTCGATCATTTCCGCGGCTTTGCCGCGTACTGGGAGATTCCGGCCAGCGAAGCGACGGCTGTGCACGGCCGCTGGATGCCGGGTCCCGGTACGGCGCTGTTCGACGCGATTCGTGAAGCCCTCGGCGAACTGCCGCTGATCGCCGAGGATCTCGGCTTCATCACCGAGGACGTTCACGTCCTGCGCAATGCCGTCGGCCTGCCGGGCATGAAGATCCTGCAGTTCGGCTTCGGCCAGAACGACAGTCCGCATCTCCCCCACCGCTACGACCCGAAGACGGTGACGTACACCGGCACGCACGACAACGACACCGCACGCGGCTGGTACGAGCACGCGCCGGACAACGAGCGCGAAGGCGCCCGCGCCTACCTCGGCTGCGAAGCCGACGACATCGCCTGGGGCCTCATCCGCGCCGCGTACACCTCCGTCGCCCAGACCGCCATCGTCCCCGTCCAGGACATCCTCTCCCTCGGCACCGAGGCCCGCATGAACACGCCCGGCGCCGAAAACGACAACTGGAGCTGGCGCCTCCCCGCCGGCGCGCTGACGCTGGAGCATGCCACGCGGCTGCGCAGGCTGGGGGAGAT
>JAXDJK010000607.1:0-5157 GCA_034665665.1 Acidobacteriota bacterium | reverse complement strand
GCCGGAGGCGCGCACTACACCGGAGAGCATCTACACCTGCCAGGCGTACCCGACCTTTAGGAACAGCGTGCGGCTCTGCTGGGCGAGGTCGATGGACTGGTTGCCGGCATAGGTGTCGGAGTAGCCGAGGAAGAGGACGGTCAGGGGGTTGATCTTGTAGGAGAAGAGGAGCTGGTTGAAGAAGTCGCGGTTGCGGGCGCCGATGGGGGCGCGGTAGAGCTCGGGGTCGCGATCGAGATCGAGGTGCTGGCCGATCCAGCGGACGAAGGTGCGGTTGTTGAACTGGTAGGTGGCGCGGACCTCGGTCAGGTTGGCGGTGAAGAGGCGGCCGCCGTCGACATCCAGCGTTTCGTACGAGTGGTTGAAATTCAGGCGCAGGTGGCGTCCCGCGTTCCAGCGCACGCCGGGATCGAAGCGGAGCCGCTCTCCCTGCCGGACGTTCGCGAAATCGACCTGGTCGCCGACGATGGCCTGGCCGCTGACGTAGAGGTCGGGAAGCGCCTGCACTTCCCCGAAGAGGGTGACCTGATCGGTATTGAACGTGTCGTCGACGTAGAACTGGTCGCCCTCGGTGACGTCGATGCGTACGAACGACTGGCGCGGACCCTGCGCCCAGCTATAGAGGTTGACGCGGCGCTGGAGATGCTGGCCGTCCTGATTTTCGACGTCGAGGAGATCGGTGCCGAGGCGCACCTGCGACCAGGCGCGCTTCTCCGGATACCAGGCGCGCTCGAGCGACGCGCCGCGATCGCGGAAGTCGACCTGCGGCACGAATCCGAGATCGGCGCGGAAGCCTTTGGCCACGTCGCGATAGAGCACGTAGTACGTCCAGTCGCGCGAGGTGTGCTGATAGACCGCGCGCAGCGCATGGCCGGTCAGCTGATCCCGGCTCTGCCCCGTGCTGGCCGCCACCGCCTCCGGATATTGGGTGGTTGAGCCCATCAGCTCGAGGCGGAAGGCCTCGGTCTGCCGCCAGCGGAAGAGGATGTCGCCGCCGAGCATCCGGTTGTGATAGCCGTCGCCTTCGCGGCCGGTGTAGAAGACGCCGCCCGTCGTGGAGCCGAAGAGGTCGCGCCGGTAGCGGAGGATGGTCGAGAGATTCTTGTCATCGACCGTGGCCAGCTGACTGCCCTGGCTCGACGGGATGAGAAGGTTGGTCTGCCGGTCGACCGCCACGATGGCGCCGAAAGCGTTCTTGCCGGTCTTTCCGGTGAGCTTGATTCCGTATTCTGGGTCGGCGATGTTGCGGCTGTAGATGGCGTTGAATCGCGTCTCGAAGATGTCCGCCCCTTCGAGAAAGAAGGGCCGCTTTTCCGGGAAGAAGAGGGCGAACTGCGTATTGACCGCCAGCTCGGCGGCGTCGGCTTCGACCTGCGAGAAATCGGGATTGATCGTCCCGTTCAAAGTCATGTTCGGGGTGATGCCCCACTGCGCGGTGAGCCCGGCTTCGGTGACCGGGCTCTCGGTCTCGATCGCGCCGCCGGGACCGCGGAAGCCGCTCTGCGAGGAGGTCACGGTCGGATCGAGCTCGATCGACCGTGCCGGCCGCGCGCCCTGCAGGCCCACCAGAGCCGAGGACTGGCAGAGGTAGCAGTTGTTGCCGCGCGAGAGAGGCTGCAGCCCGAGGCGGTAGCCCTGTGTGCGCGGATAGTTGCGCACCACGTCGAGCCCCCACGTCATCTCGTCCGAGGTGGCGGGAAAGCGGAGCGACGAGAAGGGGATGCGCATCTCGATCTCGTAGCCGGTGGCGGTGATGCGGCCGGCCGACTCCCAGATCGCGTCCCACGAGCTGTCCTCGTTGCCGGTCATCTCGTTCTGGGTCAGGTCCATCTGCACGCCGACGGGATTGACGAAGAACTCGAACGCGCGGCGCTGATCGTTGAAGGTGTCGAGGACGATGCCGATGAAGTCGTCGTTGAAGGCCGCATCGCGATCGGAGTAGCGGGCGCGGATCCTGGCCGGCTCGGGATCATGTGCGCGAAGGGCGACGTAGAGGTTGTTGCCGTCGAACTTCATCCACCCCTCGGTGCGCACCGGCGCCGGACCGTTCTCCGCAGGGCGCGTTTCGTAGGCGAGCTCGAACGTCGGCGCCTTCTGCCAGGCCGGATCGTCCAGATTGCCGTCGACGCGCACCGTCCCCTCGAGCCGCTCCGCGCGATAGCTCTTCCGCTCCCGCCCCTGCGCGGAGGCCACTTGCGAGGAGAGGAGGAGCACGGCCAGCAGAGTGGCAAAGCGCGACAAACTACGTTGCGTGAAGGTCATGAACGGCTCTCCTCGTGGTGCATGCGGTCGAGTTCGAGTACGCATGCTTCCGTGAGAAGTTCGCCGCGCGCAGCTTGAATGTGATGGACGACGGCAGCGCGTGACAGGACGGGACCAGGCGGCGATCGCCGCTTTCTCGACGTCACATAAAGGAGTGACGCATCACGCCGCATCCGTCTTTGCGCACTGCCTCGCGATGAGCACGAGCTCATCGATGTCGAACGGTTTGGCGAGCAGCCGGCAGACGCGCTGCAGGAACTCGCAGCTCATTCGTCCAGGAGATGCCGTGGTCACGACGACGCGCCGCAGGTAGGTGGGCTGCGTCTCTTCGAGGTAGCCGAGGACCGCTTCGCCGCCGATCTCCGGCAGCATGAGGTCGACGATCAGCAGGTCGTAGGCGATGGAATTCAGCAGCTGGATCGCCGCCGCGGCGCTCTTGACGCCCTCCACGGTGAAGTTCTCCCGTTGCAATACGATCTTCACCAGATTGAGAATGGCTCCGTCGTCTTCGACGATCAGGGCCCGGTACGAAGATCGGCGTTCCATATGCAAGTGGTCCAGCAAGACCGTTGCCGCCTGCCCGGAGTATTTCGATCGGTTCGGCGCTTAGGTGTGAGCGACCCATGAACGAATCCGTTATCGCTATGGCGGCTGACCGCCCGCTTCCGGAGCGCCACATCGAGGAACGTATCCTCATTCTCGCTCCCACGGGTGACGATGCAGTGCTCGTCGCGGAGATTCTGCGCGAACGCGGACTCGACCCGCTGGTCGTGGCCGACGCCGCCGCGCTGGCGCGGGAAACGGAGGCCGGCGCGGGTGCGGTGCTGATCACCTCGGAGGCCTTCGCCGAGAGCGGAGAGGCGTCGTCCTCCTCCCTGCGAGGGGCGCTGGAACGGCAGGAGGCCTGGTCGGAAATGCCGATCGTGCTCCTCGGCGGAGACATCGAAGATGCGGGCTCGCAAGCGACCGAGCTGCTCGGCACACGCGCGCAGATCATCCTGCTGGAGCGGCCCCTGGCCATCGCCACGTTCGTCACCGCCATCGACGCGGCGCTACGCAGCCGTCGCCGGCAATACGAGGTGAAACGGCTCCTCGACGCGTTGGCGCAGTCGGCGGCGGAGATTGCTCGCGCGCACGAGGCAGCGACGCGCGCGAAAGACGAATTCCTGGCCACGCTCGGGCACGAGCTGCGCTCTCCGATGACGGCGATTCGCGGCTGGATCCAGTTGCTGCAGGACGGCGCGCTAAGCCCGGAGGAAGCGGCCGAGGCGTTGTCGATGATCGATTCGAGCACGAGAGTGCAGGCCCGCATCGTCGAAGACCTCATGGATGTGTCACGGATCATGGCCGGCAAGGTGATGATCGAGCCATCGACCGTGCAACTGGCGCCGGTGATCGAGAACGTCATCGCCACCTTCCGGCCGGGGGCTGCGCTGCACGGCATCGACCTCACCGCCGACCTCTCTGTCGAAACGCTGTTCGTCTGGGCGGACGAGACACGGCTCAAGCAGATCGGCTGGAACCTGATCTCGAACGCGATCAAGTTCACGCCTCGGGGCGGTTCGGTTCACGTGACGCTGGTGCGCGAGAATGCCACGGCGGTTTTTTGCGTGCGCGACACCGGGCAGGGTATTGCGCCCGAGATGCTCCCGTGTGTCTTCGACCGCTACCGGCAGGAAGAGGGGGACGGGACGACATCGCGCCAGGGCCTCGGACTCGGGCTGGCCATCGTGCGCCACCTCGTCGAAAGCCACGGCGGAACCATTCAGGCCTTCAGCGAGGGAAAGGGGAAGGGCGCGGAGCTTTCCGTGAGGCTTCCGTTGCTCGACCCGTCGCTGGACCGGTAACGGTCAGGGCTTCTCCGGATTCGCCGGTGGACGTGCGCGTCGTTCGTCCGACTGCATGCCGGAGAGAATGCCGCGGAACTCCTGCAGAACGGCGCCGACGCGGACTCCGTGCGAGGTGAGCTGGTAATCGCGCACCGTCTGCTCGTGGGCGCTGGTTCGCTTTTTCAGCATCGAGATGGCCCGCCCGAACGCTCCGCGAGCCTCGTAGTACCGCAACAGGATCACCGCGTCGGCGAGATAGCTCACGTCGACGGGCGAGGAGACATGACCGAGCGCGCCGTGTTGCGACACGATGAGAATGGTCGTGACGCCGGCACCGGTGAGATAGCTGAGCAGCTCATGCAGATGGAGCGTGAGAAAGTGCTCCTCCGGCATCGCGTTCACGTAGCCGTTCAGGCTGTCGATGACGACGATCGAGCTCTTTTCCTCTTCCACCGCGCGGCGGACGGTGAAAGCAAACTCGCCCGCTGACATCTCCGCGGGATCGATCTGCTGCACCATGAGGCGGCCGGACTCGATCAGTGGCGCCAGCACAAAGCCGAGCGACGCCGCACGCTTGAGGAAGACGGTACGGTGCTCCTCGAAGATGAAGAACGCCACGCGCTCCCCGGCGGCAGCGGCGGCGGTGACGAACTGCAGCGCCAGCGACGATTTGCCGACGCCGGCCGGTCCCATGATCATCGTCGTCGACGCGCGCTCCAGTCCTCCACCGACGAGCGAATCGATTTCCGCGATCCCGCTGTGTACGACACCTTCATGGCGGGTGTCGCGGTACTCGCCGGCAGTCAAACGTGGGAAGACCGTCACGCCGCCCTTCGTGATGGTGAAATCGTGGTAGCCGCCGCGGAACGCGACGCCGCGCATCTTCACGACTTCGAGGCTGCGCTTCGTGTTGCCATACGTCGGCGCGGAGACGCTGAGGACGATCACCCCCTCGGCCAACCCCTGCACCTCCGACTCTCGCGCGGCCATCGAGCGATCGTCCAGCACCAGCCCGGTGATGTTGCGCTCGCGGAAGAACTCCTTGAGCGTCAACAACTGCTTTCTG
>JAXDJK010000606.1:0-13283 GCA_034665665.1 Acidobacteriota bacterium | reverse complement strand
CGATGCAGATGGGACGCATCCAGGCCTCGGTACCGGACGTCGGCTCGGCCATCCCCGGCAGCTGGGCCACGGCGTGCGTGCCGATCACGGGCAAACAGAGCGGGACGTGGTTCGTGCCGCAGATCGGGGCCGCCGTCTGGATCGAGTTCGAGCAGGGCGACCCCGATCATCCGATCTGGACCGGCTGCTTCTGGGGCTCGGCCGCCGAGGTGCCGTCGATGGCCAAGGCAGGCAACCCGGCCATGCCCAGCATCATTTTGCAGAGCGGATTGCAGAACAGCATCGTCATCAGCGACGTGCCGGGCGTCGGCGGCATCACCCTCAAGATCGCTACCGGCGCACAGATCATCATCAACGATACCGGCATCATCATCACGAACGGAAAGGGCGCGACGATCGCACTCACGGGACCGACCGTGACGATCAACAACGGCGCGCTGGCGGTGACCTGATGCCCGGACCGCTCCTGCACGTCGGCTCCACGGTCCTGTGCGCGCACGGCGGCACGGCCACGCCCACCGGGCCCAGTCCGCGGGTGCTGGTCAGCGGCCAGCCGGCGGTGACGATCGCCGCGCCGTGGGCGGTGGCCGGCTGCTCGTTGCCGCCCAACGCCGGCGGGCCATGCGTGACGGCGCAGTGGACGGTGGGCACCACGCGGGTGACCTCCCTCGGGCAGCCGCTGGTGATCTCCACCGGCGCGGCCACGTGCGTGCCCACGGGCGTACCGCTGATGGCGGTGGCCTTCCAGACGCGGGTGATCGGGAGCTGACCATGAACGTCGACTATCCGTATCGCATCGACGGCCGCGGCCGCACCGCAGTGACGGACGACGACGATTTCATCCGCGACCTGATCGAGCAGATCCTCTTCACCGTGCCGGGCGAGCGGGTGAACCGGCCGGACTTTGGCTGCGGCCTGCTGCAGCTCGTCTTCGCGCCGAACAGCAGCGAGCTCGCCGCGGCCATGCAGTTCACCGTCGGCGCGGCGCTCCAGCAGTGGCTCGGCGACCTGGTGGCCGTGCGCGACGTGCGCGTGGAGGCGAAGGACTCCACGCTGGAAGTGGTGGTGGCCTACGCCATCACCCGCACGCAGCAGGAGAAAGTGGCCCGCTTCACCCGCGGAGGGTTTTCGTGAGCGGCGGTACGGGCGTTTACCGCTGCTGCGACGACCGCCGGCGCGAGCTGGTGGCCGGACAGGCTGCGCTCAATGGGATCGATTACCTGGAG
Organism: Acidobacteriota bacterium; assembly: GCA_034665665.1. Classification (GTDB taxonomy): domain Bacteria; phylum Acidobacteriota; class Thermoanaerobaculia; order Gp7-AA8; family Gp7-AA8; genus DASWOB01. Next base: position 12,057 of record JAXDJK010000606.1, on the reverse strand, counting down.
GTGCTGGATCACGACGCGCCGAATCCCGGCGAGCGCCAGCGCATCCTGCACGTCCACTTCGTGAACCAGCCGCCGCCCGCGGGCCTGTCGAAGGACAACGTGCGCATCGAAGGCGGCGAGCGCGTCACCGGCATCGTCTCAGACGACGCCATGATCAAGCCGGTGAACGGCGAGGACGTGCTGGTCGTGCACGTCACCGCGCGCGGCGATTACTCGCCGTACACGCTGCAGCTGGTCGACGCCGGCACGCACGTACCGCTGACGGGGCTCGATCCGGAGCTGGCTTCGATCGAGTTCTCGTTCAAGGTGGAATGCGCCTCGGACTTTGACTGCCGGGTGGACGACTCCTGCCCCACGCCTGCCGATGATGCCCCGCGCATCGACTACCTGGCCAAGGACTACTCCACCTTCCGGCGGCTGATGCTGGACCGTCTTTCGCTGCTCGTGCCGGCCTGGCGCGACCGCAGCGTGGCGGACGTGGGCGTGGCGCTGGTGGAGACGCTGGCCTACGTCGCCGATCACCTCAGCTACCGCCAGGACGCCGTGGCCACCGAGGCCTATCTTGATACGGCGCGGCTGCGCACCTCGGTGCGGCGGCACGTGCGGCTGGTCGACTACTTTCTGCACGACGGCTCGAACGCGCGCTGCTTCGTGCACGTCCACGCGGGCGGACTGGTGAACCTGCCGGCGAAGACGCAGCTCTTCACGCGGCTCGACGGCGTGCCGCAACGGCTGGCCGTGGCCAGCGATGCGTACGAAGAAGCGCTCGGCCGCGGGCCGGTAGTGTTCGAGACCATGCACGCGGCCACGCTGCGCGCGGAGCACAACGAGCTGCCGTTCTACACCTGGGGCTCGAAGGAGTGCTGCCTCCCCCGCGGCGCGACCAAGGCCACCCTCGACGGCCACTTCCCCGACCTGGCGGCCGGTGATTTGCTGCTCTTCCGCGAGCTGCTCGGGCCGCGCAGCGGTGCGGCCGCGGATGCGGATCCGGCCCATCGTCATGTGGTGCGCCTGATCGCGCCGGGCAAGACCGGCACGGACGCGCTGACGGCTAACAAGATCACGGAGATCGAGTGGCACGGCGAGGACGCGCTGCCGTTCCCGCTGTGCATCTCCGCCACCACCGATCATCGCCATAAGGACGTTTACCTGCCGCAGGTGAGCATGGCCATGGGCAACATCGTCGTGGCCGATCACGGGGAGTCGCTGGCGCAATCCCTCGGTACCGTCCCGGAGCCCACGCTCTTTCTGCCTGCCAGCGGCGGCGGTGCGTGCGACCGCAGCGAGCCGGTGGCGGTGCTGCCGCGCTTTCGTCCGCGGCTGGCGGCGGGGCCGCTCACGTTCCAAGCGCCCTACGACCCGAAGGCCTCGGCCTTCGCGGCGCTGCGCTGGGAGATGACGGACGTGATGCCGGTGGTCACGCTCACGGAGTTGAACGGCCTGAAACGGGAGTGGGACGTGCGGCGCGATCTGTTCGAAAGCAACTCGGCCGACCGCCACTTCGTGGCCGACGTGGAGGACGACGGCATCGCCACCATCCGCTTCGGCGATGACGAGTACGGCGAGCGCCCTGTGGAAGGCTCCTCCTTCGCCGCCACGTACCGGGTCGGCAACGGCATCGGGGGCAAGATCGGCGCGGAGGCCATCGCCCACATCATCAGCAACGACAGCGGCGCGGAGTGGGCCACGAACTACATTCCGGCGGTAGGCGGCATCGATCCGGAGTCGCTGGAGCACGCGCGGCAATCGGCGCCGGCGGCCTTCCGCATCCAGCAGCGCGCCGTCACCGAGGCCGATTACGCCGAAGTCACGCAGAGAAGGACGGACGTCGACCGCGCCGCGGCCACGTTTCGCTGGACCGGCAGCTGGTACACCGTGTTCGACACCGTCGATCGGCGCGGCGGACTGCCGGTAGACGGCGAGTTCCGCGGAAACGTGCGGCAGTACCTGGAGCGCTACCGGGTGGTAGGGCGCGACCTGGAAGTGGACAAGCCGCGCTTCATCTCCATCGACATCGCCATGACGGTCTGCATCCTGCCGGGCCACTTCCGAGGCGACGTGCTTGCCGCGCTGCGCGAGGTCTTCACGGCCGGCCTGCGTCGCGACGGCACGCCCGGCTTCTTTCACCCCGACCGTTTCACCTTCGGGCAGCCGGTGGTGCTGAGCGCGATCGTGGCCGCGGCGGCCTCGGTGGAAGGCGTGGATGCGGTGTTCGTGACGCGCTTCCAGCGGCAGGGTGAGCCGGCCAGCAACGGCATCCTCGAGGGCCTCCTGCCGATGGCCCGCCTGGAGATCGCCCGGCTCGACAACAGCCGCGACTTTCCGGAGCACGGCGTGCTCGCGCTGACGCTGCGAGGTGGCGCATGAGTGCGACCTGCGGCTGCTGCGCGGGCATCCATGTCGAGACGCCGCGGGCCATCGTGAACCGTCCCGGACTGACCGCCATCGCCTATCGGGCCGGCGACTGGACGTCGTTCAAGCGCAGCATGCTGGCCGCGTTGACGGCCACGCGCATCACCACGCGCGACGACGACGATTTCTCCATCGCCCTGCTCGACTCGTGGGCGGTCGCGTCGGACGTACTGACGTTCTATCAGGAACGCATCGCCAACGAGTCGTACCTCTCCACGGCCGGCGAGCGGGAGTCGATCCTGCGCCTGGCCCGGCTGGTGGGCTACGAGCTGAGCCCGGGCGTGGCCGCGGCCACGCACCTGGCCTTCGTGGTGGACAACGCGGAGGGTGCGCCGAAGCAGGTCACCATCGCGGCGGGATCACGCGTGCAGAGCGTGCCCGGGCAGGACGAGGAGCCACGCACGTTCGAGACCTCGACGGCGCTCGATGCACGCGCGGAGTGGAACGAGCTGCGGCCCCGCACGACGGAGCTGCATCAGCCGGCGGAGAGCGACATGGATGCGTACCTCGCCGGCACGGCCACGAAGCTGCGCGCCGGCGACGCGGTGCTGTTTCGCGGCAAGGATGACAAGGACATCCAGTGGCGCCGGCTTTCCGCGGTCGACGAAGATTTCACGAACGCGCGCACGCGCATCACCTGGGCGCCGGCGCTGGAGAAGTTCGAGGCCACGCCGGAGCTGTTCGCCATGCGCGTGGTCGCGCCGCTCTTCGGCCACAACGCCGCCGATCCGAAGACGCTCTCCGATGAAGTGGTGAAGCGCTACGTCGATCCGCGGCCAGCCGAATGGCCGTACTCCCTTTCCTCCGGGCAGGTCGTGGACATCGACGGGCCGCATCCCGAGATCGCCGCGCAATCGAAGGTGCTCCTCGTAAACTCGACCGGTGCGAAGCAGTTGATGGTGGTCGAAGAAGCGACCATCGTCACGGTGGCGAATTACGCGATGGTCGGCAAGGCCACCCGCGTGAAGGGCAAAGACTTCATCTCCGGCGTCTTTGAAGCAGGGAACTACCGCGGCACCACCGCCTTCGCCGCACCCGAAAAGCTCCAGATCGCCGAACGCCCGAAGCGCTGCGACGGCCCCTGCCTGCTCACCCTGCCGATCGAGCTCGACACGCACATCACCTGGCCCGCGGCGAAGAAGCCGGTGATCATCACCGGCCTCAGTGCCACCGGCGCGGCCCTGTCCGAGGTGGCCACCAACGAAACGGCCGACCAGGGCGACCCCGCGCACACGAAGCTGGTCCTGACCAGCCTCGCCCACGACTACACGCTGGACAGCGTGCGCATCGCTGCCAACGTCGTCGAAGCCACGGACGGCGAGACCGTGCGGGAGACCCTCGGCAGCGGCGACGCGGCCACGCCCTTCCAGACCTTCCGCCTCTCGCGCAAACCGGTCACCCACGTCTTCGCCCCCGGCGGCACCGCCTCGACCCTGCAGGTCTTCGTCAACGACATCCTCTGGCACGAGGTGGAGACGCTCTACGGGCAGGGTCCGCACGCGCGGGTGTTCGTGGAGCGGCGCGCCGACGACGGCAGCGCCAGCGTACAGTTCGGCGACGGGGTGACCTCCGGCGCGCGCCTCCCCTCGGGGCAGGACAACATCCGCGCGGTCTACCGCAAAGGCATCGGCAGCGCCGGCAATCTGGCCGCCGGCAAGCTCACGCTGCTCATGACCCGGCCCCTCGGCCTCTCCGGTGCGAACAACCCGCGCCCCGCCGCCGGCGGCGCCGACGGGGAGCTGATGAAGGACGCTCGCCGCAACGCGCCGCGTACCGTGGTCACGCTCGATCGCGTGGTCTCGCTCACCGACTACCAGGCGTACGCCGCGTCGTTCCCCGGCGTGGCCAAGGCCCTGGCCACCTGGACCATGGCCGGCACCGCGCGGCAGGTCTTTCTCAGCGTGGCCGGCAGCTTCGGCGCGGAGCTGCCCGTCGACTCCGAGACCGTCCAGACCCTGCGCGGCGCGCTGATCGCCCGCGGCGATCCGTACGTGCCGCTGCGCATCGCTTCCTTCGAGCGGGTCGGCTTCACGCTCAAGGCCTTCGTGGCCATCCACCCCGATCACGTGCCGGCGGTGGTGCTGCCGCGCGTGCACGCCGCGGTGTGGGACGCCTTCTCCTTCAACGCGCGCGACTTCGGGCAGGCCGTCGATCTGTCCGACGTCATGACGGTGATGCAGAACGTCGAGGGCGTGACCATGGTGGACATCGACCTGCTGCACCGCTTCGGCGATCCGGCCGAGCGGAAGGAACGGCTCACCGCCGCGCTGCCGATCCAGAAGGGCGACGTGATCACGCCCGCGGAGATCCTGGTGCTGCACGCGCTGGCCATCACGGAGGCAGCCAAATGAGGTTCGACGCCGAACGCCTGCTGGCCCTCCTCCCCGCCGTCTACCGGCTGCGCGACAGCAATCGCGACAACGATCGCGGCGACCTGCGGGCCCTGCTGGCCGTGCTCGCCGAGCAGATCGCCGTGGTCGAAGAGAACCTCGACCAGCTCTACGACGACCAGTTCATCGACACCTGCGCCGATTGGGTGGTGCCGTACATCGGCGCGCTGCTGGCCAACACGCCGCCGCTCTACGACGGCGCCCGCGCCGATGACGGGCCACTGCGCGCCACCTTCCCCGACCTGGCTGGGCCGCGCTTTTTCCCGCGGGTGGCCTTGCGTGCCCGGCCCGACGTGGCCAAGACCATTCACTACCGCAACGCCAAGGCCACGCTGCCGATGCTCGAGGAGCTGGCCAACGACGTCACCGGCTGGGCCGTGCACGTGGTGGAGTTTTTCGAGCGCATCCGCTGGAACCAGTGCGTGCGCAATCACCTGCGCCTCTTCAGCAAGGGCTGCCCCGACCTGCGCGACCGCAACGCGCTGGAGCTGCTGCACGGCCCCTTCGACACGAACAGCCACTTCGTGGACGTGCGCCCGCCGTCGCAGCACGACGGCTGGTACGAGATGCGGAACGTCGGCTTCTTCGTCTGGCGGCTGCGCAGCTACGGCATCACCGACGGCCAGGCCCGCCACGATGCCGACTGGCGCTTCCGCGCCAACCCGCTCGGTCTCGACGCGCCGCTCTTTACCGCGCCGAAGCGAAACCCGCGCGCCGGTCTCGACGAGCTTCAGGTGCCGGGACCGATCCGCTTCACGAAGTTCCGCGAGGAGATCTTCACGCATCGTCCGTCCGATCCACCCGCCAGCGACTTCTACGGCGTGGATGACGATCCGTCGCCCGACCTGCTGCGCAGCCTCTCCATCCGTGTCGGCAACGTGCCGGTGCGCCCGCGGCAGATCTGCGTGGCGGATCTCAGCGGCTGGCCAGCCGCACCGCCGCGTCCGACGAACGACTTCGTGAACGTCGATCCGAACAGCGGCCGCATCGCCTTCGGCGACGACTTCGGCGTCGTCGATCCGGCCGACGTGCGCGTGTCCTATCACTACGGTTTCGCCGCGGACCTCGGCGGCGGTCCCTATGCGCGCGCCTCCTGGCTCATGAAGCACGATCCCACTACGGTCGTCTTCGAGGTCGGCGAGGGCGCGGCGTTTGACACGATCCAGGACGCGCTCGACGCCTGGGTGGCGCAGAACCGCCCCAACGCCATCGTGGCCATCGGCGACAACCGCACCTATCACGAAACCGCGGCGCTCGTGCTCGACCCGCCCGCGAACCGCACCCTGGCCATCCAGGCCCACGATCACATGCGGCCGCACCTGCTGCTCGATCAACCGATCTCCGTGGCCTGCGGCAGCGACGCCACGGTCACGCTCTCCGGCCTGCTCGTCGAAGGGACCGTCACCATCGCTGCGGCCGAGGGCACGCTGCGGCTGCTGCATACCACGCTCGCGCCCGTGGCGAGCACGCTGAGCGTCAGCGCCACCGGCAGCGTCATCGCATCGAAGACCAATCGCTTTCTGCTCGAAGCAGCGTTCAGCATCACCGGCGCTCTGCGCCTCCCCGAGACCGGACGCGGGATCACCCTCTTCGATTGCATCGTTGATGGCGGAGGCAAGGCGGCCATTGACGGCCCGCCCGGCGCCAGCGCGCCGCCACTGCACGTGGAGCGCTCCACGCTCTTCGGCACCACCACCGTGCGCACGCTGACCATGGGCAGCGAGACCATCTTCACCGACCTGCTCACCGTCGAGCGGCGGCAGGAAGGATGCGCGCGCTTCAGCTTCATCCCCTCCGGCTCGAAGACGCCGCGGCCGTACCGCTGCCAACCCGATCTCGAGATCCGCACGCGCCTGGATGCGGCGGCGGTCACGAAAGGCGGCGCGCTCACGGCCACCGAACGGAAGGCCATCGTCGACGCCATCCTGCCGGTCGTGCAGCCCGACTTCGTCTCGCGCCGTTACGGCGATCCCGCCTACGCCCAGCTCCGCCTGCGCACGCCGCTGCAGATCCAGCACGGCGCCGAAGATGGCGCCGAGATGGGCGTGCTCTGCCACCTCAAACAATCGCAGCGCGAGAACAACCTGCGCGTCCGCCTCGGCGAGTACCTGCCGTTCGGACTGACCCCCGGAATCATCTACGTGACGTGAGAGGAACCCGACGATGCCTGGCGACTACAGCCGATTCACACATGACCCGAAGAAACTCTTCGCCGAGGTACTGGCGCAGCAGGGACGGGTCGACCTCGACTCCGATCGCAACGAGCTCGTGGAGATCCTCACGCGCGCCGACCGCCTGCGCGCGCTCGATACCTTCGGCCCCGCCGCGGTGCCGCGCGCGACCACGCCCGGCGCCTTCAAGATCCTGCCGGTGGCCAATGACCTGCGCATCGGCGCCGGCCGCATGTACGTCGACGGTCTGCTGATCGAGATCTTCGACGACGACAACCCGACGTACGCCAAGCAGCCCTTCTTCGACGGCCTCCCTGCCCTCAACCAGCTGAGCGGCAAGGTGCTGGTCTACGTCGATGTCTGGCAGCGCGAGATCACCTACATCGAAGACCCCGCCCTGCTCGATCCCGCGCTGGGCGGCGTCGACACGGCCACGCGTCTCAAGACCGTCTGGCAGGTCAAGCTCGCGCCGAACCTCCGGTGCGACTCCGACCTCGGCAAGGCCTTCCCGGCCACCGACGCCACGCTCACCGTGATCGTCGACAATCCGAAGGACCCCGTCGATCCCTGCCTCCTCCCCGAGACCGGCGGCTTCACCGACATCGAGAACCGGCACTACCGCGTCGAGATCCACATCCGTCCAGCCAACGATCCGAAGCCCGGGACGTTCATCAAGTTCGCGCGCGATCCCATCGGCATCGAGATCGACAAGATCGAGAAGAGCGGCGCCAACGAGACCACGTTCGCGGTCAAGAGCGTTGGCCGCGACGCCGTGCTGCGCGTCTCCAAAGGCGACACGGTGGAGTTTACGAACGAGCACCGCGTGCTGCACGGCATCGCCGGGACCATCGCCCGCGTGACGGACGTCGACGACGGCGCGCGCCTCGTGACCATCGACCAGCTCATCCCCGCCGCCGACGCGGCCGCGGCGCTCCGCCCGCACCTGGTGGTCTGGCACCAGAAGGAGAAGAACGGCGAGCTGCTGCTGCCGCTCGACACCACGCAGCCGGTGGAGCTCGAAGCCGGCATCTCCGTGCGCATCAAGGGCTCGAATTTCCATCACGGCGACTTCTGGATGTTCCCCGCCCGCGAGGCCACGCACACCGCCGGGCCGATGACCGATGCACCGCCGCGCGGGATCGTCCATCACTACGCGCCACTGGCCACGCTGGACGTCGGCACCGGGACGATCGACGTGCAGGACTGCCGCACCATCTGGCCGCCGGAGTGCGGCTGCGAGTGCGCGGCGTGCGTGAACCCGGAGGACCATGCCTCCGGCGTTTTCACCATCCAGATGGCCATCGACAAAGTGAAAGGCGAGCTCGGTGGCCGGATCTGCATCGCACCGGGGCTGTACAAGATCGCCCAGCCCATCGAGCTCCTGCAGGCCAGCTTCATCACCCTGGCCGGGCACGGCCTGGCGGTCATCGAATACACCGGCGCCGGGCCGTTCGCGGTGGAGATCGACGACTCGACGCATACGGTGGTGGAAGGGCTGCTGTTCACGCGCAGCGCCGGCGGCAACGACGTCCAGGGAAACGTCAGCACGGCCGCGCTGATCCTGATCCGCAACTGCCTCCTCGGCGTGGTGGTGCGCGATTGCATCCTGCTGGTGACGCCGGTGCTGACCACCGGCATCGGCTTCCTGCTGGGGGGAACGGTGCTCGGCGCGAAGATCGTCGGGTGCATCGTCCTGGCCGGCACGGCGGTCGTTTCGTTGTCAGGCCTGGGCCGCAAGGAGCCGGGCTTCCTCGCGCTCGTGGAGGTCGCCGACAACGTGTTCTGGGCCGGCGACAACGGCGTGGCCATCTTCGCCGAGGGCTTGGCCGTGACCATCCGCGACAACTGGATCGTCGTGTTGCGCGGTGGCGGCATCCACCTGGAGGGCATCACCGATCCCGGCCTGGCCAACGTCATCGAGCGCAACCGCATCTCCTGCGCCACGGAAGGCATTCGCACGAACGCGGACCGCACCACCATCGCCGGCAACTCCGTGCTCGGCCGCTTCACGGCCAACCGGCAGGCCGATGCGCTGGCCGGCACCGACGACGCCAGGAGCGGCATCGTGCTGTCCGTCGAGACGGATGAAGACGTCATCGAGGCCGTCCAGATCATCGGCAACCGCGTGCGCAACGTGCAGGGCTGCGGCATCCTGGTGGCCGGCCGCACCGACGGCGGGATGATCAAGCAGAACTTCGTCCAGGAGACCGCCGGCGGCGGCATCGTGCTCGACCAGCGAGCCATGAACTCGACGCTGTCGATCGAGAACAACGACCTCCGCGACGTGGCCCTCGGTAATGACGACAAGCGCCGCGGCTCCCTCGGCATCGGTCTGGCCCCGCGCTGCAATGTCTCGGTGAACGAGAACGTGATCGACAACGTCGGCCTGCCTCCCACCGACAAGCGTGACGCGCCGATCGCCTTCGGCGTGTTCGTGGATGTGTTCTCGACCGTACGCGTACACGGTAACCGGATCAGCAACGTGGCCGGCTCGGTCCTCGGCTCGGCCGGCATTCACGCCGTACCGCCGCTCGGGACCGTGGAGGTCACGAACAACATCGTGCAGGTCAGCGGCGCGAGTGACGACGGCAGGCACCATTGCCATGCCATCCGCGTGGAAGGGCTGGACGAGCCGCTCTTCGAGATCCTGATCCTCAACAACGCGCGGGCGTTGCTGGCCACCGGCGAGCGATTCGCGATCGCTGTTTTCCCCGTAGCGCGGCCGGTGCTGAACGCCCGCACGAACGAGCTGCACTTCGACCGTAACGGGCCGCAGAAGCAAGGGAGCATCGTGCTGATCGACAGCCCGGACCTGTTCTGCACCTTCGGCGGGAACTTCGTGCTCTCCGCGTCGCGCATCGAATTCGGCGTGCGGATGCTGCATGTCTCCACCGCCGCCGTGGATGGCAATCAGATCATCGGCGACTTCGCGAAGAGCCTGTTCGTCGACACGAGGACCGGCCCGAACGACAAGCCGCGCTGGGCCGTGATCGGCAACATCTTCAGCAACGAGCTCGATTTGCAGCCGCCCGCCGACGCCAGCGAATGGCAGAAATTTAACCGCTTCCTGTGAGGAGATGACCGATGGCCGACACGAAACCAAAGACTCCCCGCGGCCCCGAGACGGCCCTGCTGCGCGCGCAAGCCGCCGCGCAGGCCGCCGAAATCGTCGGACGCATCGAGGCCCGCCACGCGGAGGTGCTGGAGCGGCGGCAGAAAGCGCTCGAGGAAACGATCGCCAGCGCCTCCTCCGACGAAATCCGCAAAGCCGTGCGCGACAAGAAGCAGCTCCAGCGCCTCGACGCCGTGATGCAGAGCGCCCGCGACCGGCTGACCACGGTCAAAAAACGGCGGAGTGCCGGACATGGGTAGGGAATGCCTGCCCTCCGCCCCCTCCTCTGAAGGAATGGACCGGAGAGTGCGGGAAGTCCTCGATCTGCTCGAAGCGCAGTGGCCCCAGCAACTGCGCACCCGCGACCTCGCGGCGACGGTGAACCTCGGCACCTCGCGCCTCGCCCACCTCGTGAAAGAGAGCACCCAGCTCTCCATCCGCGACCGCATCCGCCACCGCCGCATCGCCGAAGCCGCCCACCTCCTCGTCACCACGCACCAGCGCATCTCGGAGATCTGCTACTCCGTCGGCTTCAGCGACGTCTCCAACTTCAACCACGCCTTCCGCCGCGAGCTCGGGGTCAGCCCGGGCGAGTATCGCGAGAGGGAACGGGCCAGGGAGGAGACCTCGCCTGCAGATCCCGTCCGGTTGGACGAGGCGTAACTCACGCTTCACACCTAAAGCGCGCCGGACTACGCGAAGCGTTTGGACTGCGGTGGCCAGGCTTCATCAGCCACCGCTTTCGTAGCCACAGGCGCTGAGCGCGTGATCCATCCTCGACATGTTTCAGCAAACGGCCGCGAGGATGGCTGTACAAAAGCGGTGGTGATGAAGCCTGGCCACCGCAGTCCAAACGCTTCGCGTAGTCCGGCACGCTTTTGGGTCTTGGCACGCTCTTTCTGCCGCTCTTGTACAGGGCGCTGCGCGCGTCATCCACGTCGTTATAATAGGAGAAATCCATGCTCTGCCGGCGCGTGATGTTGTTCCTCTTGGTGTTTCTTGCCGCGACGATGCACGCGCAGACCTCGTGTCCGGAGGCGCGGCTCTTCACAGTGACTTCCTCGTGCAAGGTTCCGTATGAGGGTCCGCCACAGTGCCGGCCGGACGCGCCGGCCGTCTTCCGCCTGGTGCAGCCGGCCGGAAACAACATTCTCGTGGTGCTCGACGCCTGCCAGAGCGTGACATGGTCGTTCGGTGACGGGTCGCCGGATGTGACCACGGCCGAGCCCACAGTGACGCACGCGTATGCGAGCGCAGGGGTGCAGGTCGTCAAAGCCACGATCAATAGCGCGGGCGGTTCGCGTTCGCAGGCTACGGCCATCTTCTCCGCGGCCGGCTGGTTCGATCTGTCGTACATCTACGTCGGCGACAATTGGCCGACGGAAGGAATCGACCCGGCGGTGCAGTTCGAGTTCGAACGAAATACCACCGAGGGCTCGGCCGACATGGCCTATGCAACGCAGCCGGACGATGCGAATGTCGGAGTGCGTTACCCGGCCACCGTCGGCACGCTGCACTTCGGACCCGGCGAGAGGTTCAAATCGGTCTTCGTTCCACTCCTCAACGACAATGTCTATCGCGGCCCGGCGCTCCTGCCGCTGAGGTTCTCGTCGGCTACCGACGGCTACGGAGTGTTCGGCACACCCCCGCTGCTCGCTCGTGTGACGATCGAGGACGACGACCTCCCGACGGTGCGGCTCTCCGCCGACACGTTCCGCGGATCGGAGAGCGCCGGCAGCGTGCCCGTGACCATCGACATCGACGGCGCATACGAGGTGCCGATCAAGTTCTACTATCACCTTTACGGCGAGAAGTGGCCATCGCCGTCCTGGAAGCCGGAGTCCGGTACGGTCGACATCAACGCAGGAATGACGAGGAAGACGTTCAATGTCCCCTCGGGGCTGGTCAATGACCAGCTTTACGAGGAAAATCGCGAAACGCGGCTGGTGATCGAGCACAGTGCCTCCGCAAA
>JAXDJK010000605.1:0-6674 GCA_034665665.1 Acidobacteriota bacterium | reverse complement strand
GCCATCTCGGTGGAAGGGACGCTGGCGGGCGCCGTCGGCGGGCTGCTGGTGGCGCTGATCTCCGTGGCGGCGGTGGATTGGATGTGGTTCGAGGCGGTGTTCTCATGGCCGCTGGCGCTCACGGTTGCGGCCTGCGCGTTCGCCGGCTCGTATCTGGAGAGCATCGCCGGAAGCTGGAACCGCAAACGGGGCAGCGTGGTGCCGAACGGGGTGCTGAACTTTTTCAACACCGCCGTGGGGGCGCTGCTTTTCTACTATGCTGCTGTCGCCTGCCGCTTTTTCCGCGGCACGCCCTGACCCTATGCCAAACAAACGACTCAAACAGATCGTCATCGTCGGTCGGCCGAATGTCGGCAAGTCGACGCTTTTCAACCGCCTCGCGGGCAAACGCCGCGCACTCACGCACGACCTTCCGGGCATGACCCGCGACCGGCTCACGGACGTGGTGGAGCTCGAAGACGGGCGCCGCTATGAGCTGACCGACACGGGCGGGCTCGAATACGGCGACTCGCCGATGTCCGCTTTCGCCGGGGAGATCAAGGCCCAGGCGCAGTACGCGATCGACGAGGCGGATTTCATCCTCTTCGTCGTGGACGGCGCGGCCGGCGTGCTGCCGGAGGACCTGGAGATCGCGCAGCAGCTGCGCCGCGAATCCGCCAAGACGCTGCTGGTGGTGAACAAGACCGACCGCAAGGACGCGGAGGAGGCGGTCCCGGAGTTCTGGGAGCTCGGTCTGGAGCGCATCGTGGCGCTGTCGGCGGAGCACGGGTCGGGCCTGGACGAGCTGCTCGACGCCCTCGGCGAGGTAGTCCCCGCGGAAGACGCGCTCGAAGAGGAAGACGAGGAGAATGCACCGGTGCGCGTGGCCATCATCGGCCGCCCGAATGTCGGTAAGTCGTCGCTCCTGAACCGGCTGATGAATGAGGAGCGCTCGGTGGTCTCGCCGATCTCCGGCACGACGCGCGACGCGATCGATGCGGCGCTGATCCGTAACGGGAAGTCGTACGTGATCATCGATACGGCCGGGATCCGCCGCAAGGGCAAGACGACGGAGGAGGCGGAGAAGCTGGCCGTGATCTCAGCCCGCAAGGCGATCGAGCGCTGCGATATCGGCCTGGTGATGATCGATGCGGTGGACGGCATCGCGGGGCAGGATGCGACGGTGGCCGGCTACGCGGAAGAGTCAGGGAAGGCGGCCATTCTGCTCGTCAATAAGTGGGACGCGGAGGAGCACGGGCCGGATGATTACAAGCGGTTCGAGGAGCAGACGCGCTTCAAGCTGAAGTTCCTCGCCTATGCGCCGCTGGAGTTCATCTCCGCGAAGACGGGCCGCCGGGTGGAGAAGATCTTCGACCGGATCGACGAGGTGGTGGCGTCCTACCGGAAGAAGTTCCGGACGTCGGAGCTGAATACGATCCTGGAGCGAGCCGTCTCCGCACACCATCCGGCGACCGTGCGAGGGAAGCAGCGCCGTTTCTACTACGTGACGCAGCTCAAGAGCTCTCCTCCGACGTTCGCGCTGTTCTCGAATGTCGAAGACCCACTCCACTTTTCATACCGCCGCTATCTCGAGAATCAGTTCCGCGAGGGCCTCGGGCTGGTCGGAACGCCGATCCACTTCGTGCTTCGCGCCCGCAAGGGGATGAAGAAGGAGTCACGACGTTAGACCCGACCGGAGGCCCCCGGTCGGGTCTGACCTTCGCATAGAATCCTGCTCGATGAAACCGCCAGCAGTTGTCACGCTTACGCCCGGTAAGCGCGTCCTTTTCCTCACCAAAGATCCGGAGCTCATCCGCAAGCAGCTCACGGGCGAGCTCGACCTCCAGATGAAAGACTTGCGCGTCGAGGATCTCCTCGACGACATCAACACCGATGCCATGACCCCGGCGTGGGTCTGCTTCGACTACAAGCCCGAAGACATCGCCCGCAACGCTTACGCCGGACTGATCGTCAATGGCGAGCGCCTCTTCCCGCCTGACGCCCTGCGCAACGGCAACTTCGAAGTCATCGTCAGCGGCTACCGCAAAGGCGTCGGCAGCTCCCGCGAGACCGCCACCCAGTGCGAAGTCTTCAGCGGCATCAAGCTCGCCATCGCCGTCTCGTTTGCGCCCATTCATGCCGGCAACAACATCAACCAGGGCCTGCTCATGGGCACCCACGACATGCTCACCCGGCTTCAGGCCGCCGACGGCGTGCCGCTGCAGGAGTTCTACGGCAAATACGACCCCATCACCCAGCTCATCATCCAGTGGGGAGGTCTGTTCCCGTTCTCCAAGGCTGTGGATCGTGGCGACGTTGCCCTCCCGGTCCCGCAGAACGCCCCGCGGCCGATGACCATGGGGGAGAAGATCCTGGCCCGGCACATGCGCGGCGTCTCCGACGACCAGCGCTACGTCAAGCCGGGTGACGCGGTAGTGGTCGACGTCGATGGCGGCTACACCCACGAATTCACCACCGCCCAGGTCCACTACTTCCTCGAGCAGGAGTACGGCCGCGACTACGACATTCGCAACCCCAGCAAGTTCGCCGTCTTCGAGGACCACCTCATTTACGCCGACGAAGTGCCGAAGATGCGGCCCTTCATGGACAAGATCCAGACCCTGCGCGACCTTCAGCGCGAGTACCAGCAGCACACCGGCTGCCGCGACTTCTCAGCCAAAGGCAACGTCTCGCCCGGCATCTGCCACGAAGTCGCGCGCGAAGCCTTCATCGACCCGGGAGACTTCATCCAGGCCACCGACAGCCACACCTGCATGGGCGGCGTGAACAACGCGTTGGCCTGGGGCGTCGGCGCCACCGAGTACGCCAACCTCGTGCACACCGGCTTCACCACGGTCGAGGTGTCGGAGTCGATCCGCTTCGAGCTCGTCGGCGAGCTCCAGCCGAACGTCACGGCCAAAGACGTGATGCTCTACATCCTTCTCGAATACGCCAAGCCGCAGCTCACGCTCGACCGGATCATGGAATTCACCGGCCCGGGCGTGCGGATGCTCTCGCTCGACGAGCGCGCCACCCTGGCCAACATGGCCACGGAGTGCTCGGCGCGCACGGCGATCGTCGAAGCGGACGAGAAGACGCTGGAGTGGATCGCCTCCATGCGGCCGGGGATCGACGTCGACGCCCTGCGGGCGCGCTTCGTCGCGCCCGACGACGGTGCGGAGTACGCCGGCGGTGTGCACGTCATCGACCTGGCCGAGGTCAGGCCCATGGTTGCCCATCCCGGCGACCCGGATCACGGGATCGCTTCCGATCCCACCAACGGCGCGTTCATCGACGACATCGGCCCGGTGAAGATCGACATCGCCTACGCCGGCTCCTGCACGGCCGGCAAAATCGACGACTTCCTCTTCTACCACCAGGTGGCGAAGGAAGCGGTCGACGCCGGACTGCGGGTGGCCGAGGGGGTGGACTTCTTCATCCAGTTCGGCTCGCAGGCGGTTGAAACGTTCGCCCGCGAGAACGGGCTGCTCGATACATTCGCCCGCGCGGGAGCCAAAGTGCTGAACCCGGGTTGCGGCGCCTGCATCGGCTGCGGGCCGGGCGTATCGGAGGGAGGGGAGCAGGTGACGGTGAGCGCCATCAACCGCAACTACAAAGGCCGGAGCGGGCCGGGCAAGCTCTGGCTGGCCTCACCGCTGACTGTGGCGGCGTCCGCGTTCACCGGGACGATCACCGCGTACACCCCGGGTATGTTCGCGAAACAGAAGGAACTGGCGACGGTGTAGCGAGGCTACACCGTCGGCCTTACTTCTTCGTTTCTTCAGCTTTCGGCGCGTCAGCCTGCGGCGCGGCCGGGCCGGCCTTGATCTCGGCCAGACGGGCACGATCCTTCTCCCGCTGCGCCGTGCGGCGCTTGCGGGTCACGTTTGCACGCGCTTTTTCACCATTGATTCTGGACATGGAAAAACCTCCGGTGCGGGAAGGTATCACGACTCGCGCCTGGAGCCGATTGGCGCTACCAGATCGTCTCGACCACGCCGGCTTCACGAATGCGCTCGTCCTTGGTCACGAGCGGCAGGCCGTCGGCCAGAGCAGTAGCGATGATCAGCCGATCGGCGGGGTCGCGAACGACCTCATCGTTGAACGAGCCGCAGCGCTGGGCCGCTGAGCTTCGACCGATTGGTCATCCACCAGATCCAGACGTGCGTATCGGCGACGATCACCGAGCCGCGTCCCAAGCCTCTTCGATCGGACTGATGATGTCGCCTTCGAAAAGCACCGAGCCCGCCATCGGCGAATGAAGGAGGTCTCCAATCGGTACGACCTTCGCGATGCTCCGGCCGTCCTTCGTCACCACCAGCTCTTCCTGCCCTTCGGTGACGCGGTCGACAATAGCCGCGAACTCCGGCCCAAGCTCGCTCCTCTGAACGGTTTTGCTCATCTTCCTATCTTACGAGGTTCCGTCCCGGTTCAATTCCAACCCCTCTGCGCGGTTTTTACCCGCCCTTTCACGCACGTCGACCTACATTCTCACTCTCGTGGCCGTCCCCAGCGACAACGCCCAGCAGGTCTACGACGGCTTCATCTCCAAATTCTTCATCTTCCGCACGGCCGTCGAGTCGGGACACACCACCGTAACCCTGATCGGCAGGAGCCGATTCGCGGCTACCAGATCGTCTCGACGACGCGTGCGTCACGAATGCGCGCGTCCTTGGTGACGAGCGGCACGCCGTGATAGCGGGCGGTGGCCATGAGCATGCGATCGGCCGGATCGCGGTGGGTGATGCCCATCCATGCGGTGTCGATGGCGATCTCCGGCTCCAGCGGCAGTAGCTCTACGCGCGGTAGACTCAGCAATCCGTTCACCCAGCTCGTCACGGGCTCGTGAAGCATGATCCGGGTGAACGCGGCCAGCATGGCGATTTCCCAGCAGGAGATCGCCGCAACGCCGATGACGGAGGCTTCCTCCATCGCGCGCCGCGCACGCGGTGAGAGGAGCTTGGAGTCTTGAATCCACCACAGCAGAACGTGCGTATCTGCAACGATCACAAGGTGTTTTCCCACTCCCCGAAGGGGGTGGTCACGTCGCCCACGAACCGGAGGGAGGCGCGCAGCGACTCGATTGTCCGCGGGAGCTGCTGTGCCGGGGACGCTTTGGTGCCGTAGCCGGCTTCCTGTGGGATCGGGGCGCTTTCAGCGATCCGATCGGTCTGCGGAGAGGTATCGCTTTTTTTCATGATGAAATTATAAAGCCGCGTCTCTCCCGGTTCAATTCCAACCCCTCTGCGCGATTTTTGACCCGCTGTTTCACGCACTTCGGCATACATTCTGACCCTTTCTGTAAGCGGTTCCATTCTCAAGTACTGGTAACGCAACGACTTCCTTCCGTCACGAAACGTGGCTGTCATCGTGCTCTTCCGCTGCCCCGCACACTCGAAAGGGGTAATGGACATGAAACGCACGCTGCTCTCTCTCCTCGTCGTTCTCCTCGCGCTTCCCGCGGTAGCTGGCGGTCCTAAGAAGGCCGACGTCCGCAAGGCCAAGAACAAGATTCAGGACAGCTACATCGTCGTGCTCGAAGATCGCATCGTCGACGTCGACGCCACGGCGGCCGATCTGGCCGGCCTGCATCGCGGGCAGCTCAAGCACCTCTACAAGAGCGCCGTACGCGGATTCTCCGTGCAGCTCTCGGAGAAGCAGGCCCTCAAGCTCGCGGAAGACCCGCGGGTCAAGTACATCGAAGAAGACGGGGTCATGTCCATCAGCGCCACCCAGAGCGGCGCCACGTGGGGCATCGACCGCATCGACCAGCGTGACCTGCCGCTGAGCGGCACCTACACCTATAACGTCAACGGCAGCGGGGTGAAGGCGTACATCGTCGACACCGGCATCAACATCGCTCACAACGAGTTCGGCGGCCGGGCCATCAACGGCTTCGACGCCGTCGACAACGCTCTGCCGGCCGCGGACTGTAACGGTCACGGCACGCACGTCTCCGGCACGGTCGGTGGTTCGACCTACGGCGTGGCCAAGGGTGTGACCCTCGTGGCCGTGCGCGTCCTCGACTGCGCCGGCTCCGGTACGACCGCCGGCGTCATCGCCGGTGTGAACTGGGTGGCTTCCGACCACGCCGCCGGGCAGCCGGCCGTGGCGAACATGTCCCTCGGCGGCGGCGTCTCGCAGACGCTCGACGACGCCGTGACCGCCGCCATCGCTGACGGCGTGACCTTCGGTGTCGCGGCCGGCAACGAGACCGCGGATGCCTGCGGCGGCTCGCCGTCGCGCGTGGCCAACGCCATCACCGTCGGCTCGACCACCAGCACCGACGCCCGCTCCTCGTTCTCGAACTTCGGCGCCTGCGTCGACATCTTCGCCCCGGGCTCGAACATCACCTCGTCGTGGTACTCCAGCAACACCGCCACGAACACGATCAGCGGGACGTCGATGGCCACGCCGCACGTGGTCGGTGCGGCGGCGCTGTACCTCTCCGCCAACACCAGCGCCTTGCCGGCCGCCGTGGCCTCGGCGCTGATCGCGAATTCGACCCTCAACAAGGTCACGAGCCCGGGCACCGGCTCACCGAACCGTCTGCTCTACACCCTCTTCATCGGTGGCGGGGGCGGCACGCCGCTTCCGACCATCTCCGGCTTTGCGCCGGTCAGCGGCGGCGTCGGGACGGTCGTGACGATCACCGGCACGAACCTCACCGGCGCGTCGTCCGTGCGCTTCAACGG
>JAXDJK010000604.1:0-4757 GCA_034665665.1 Acidobacteriota bacterium | reverse complement strand
AGGAGGGTCACGACGGAAGGAAATCCCTACCCCGGAACGGAATGGCATTTGCTCTCGGAGAACGGGCGGGGCGAGTCACCAGACTGGCCCGGTTGGAGGAGACGGTTCATGAGAGCACTGGTATGGCATGGGAAGGGCGATGTTCGCGTCGACAACGTCCCCGACCCCACGATTGAAGAGCCGCGGGACGTCATCATCAAGGTCACGTCCACGGCCATCTGCGGTTCGGATCTCCATCTCTACGACGGGTATGTGCCGACGATGGAGAAGGGCGACATTCTCGGTCATGAGCCGATGGGCATCGTGGTCGAGGTCGGCAGCGCCGTGAAGAACATCAAGAAGGGGGATCGCGTGGTGGTCCCGTTCAACATCTCGTGCGGCGAGTGCTGGTACTGCACGCACGACCTGTGGGCCATGTGCTCCGTCTCGAATCGCAACGCCAAGATTCAGGACAAGCTCATGGGCAACCACACGGCCGGCTTCTACGGCTACTCGCACATGACCGGCGGCTTCCCGGGCGGTCAGGCCGAGTATCTGCGCGTGCCGTATGGCGACGTCGGTCCGCAGAAGGTGCCGGAGAGCCTGACCGACGAGCAGGTGCTGTTCCTCTCCGACGTCTTCCCGACCGGCTACTACGCCGCCGACCTGGCCGAGATCGAAAAAGGCGACACGGTCGTGGTGTGGGGTGGCGGTCCTGTCGGACAGTTCGCCATTCAGAGCGCCTGGATGCTCGGCGCCGGCCGGGTCATCCTGGTGGAGCAGGTGCCGGAGCGCATCGCCCTCGCCGAAAAGTACGGGAAAGCCGAGATCATCAACTTCGATAAGGAAGATGTGTACGACCGCCTCATGGAGATGACCAAGGGGCGCGGTCCCGATCGCTGCATCGATGCCGTCGGCTGCGAGGCGGATGCGACAGCGAGCGCCGATTCGGTCCTCGACAAAGCCAAGGCGGCGGTGATGCTGACCACCGACCGCGCGCATGTCCTGCGCCAGGCCATCATGAGCTGCCGGCCGGGCGGCACGATCTCCGTGGTCGGCGTCTACATCGGCTTCCCGGACAAGATCCCGTTCGGCGCGGCAATGAACAAAGGCCTCAGCTTCCGGATGGGGCAGTGTCATGTGAAGCGCTACAACGAGCTCCTGCTGAAGAAGATCGAATCCGGCGAGATCGATCCCTCCTTCATCATCACCCATACACCGAACCTCGATGAGGCGCCGGAGATGTACAAGACCTTCCGCGACAAGAAGGACGGCTGCATCAAGGTGGTGCTCAAGCCGTAGGCGGCGGATCTGCGGGGGCAAGGCCGCTCGCTGTGAGCGGCTTTGCCGCGCTGGTGTTCCGTGCGTGAGAACAAAGCGTGACGTCTCCCGCACCCTCATTGACCAACGATGCGTGTACCTACACATTGTTAGTCATGAGGAAAAACCAATGACCCCCCGACCCTCCACCCTCGTGCTCCGGACGCTCCTGCTCGCGGCCGCCCTCGCCGCACAGATCCTGACGCAGCGGGACAGCACGGCCTTCGCGCAATGCACCCTCCCCACCATCACCACCAACCCCGCCAACGCCACGCCCGCCAACCCCGGCATCAGCATCACGCTCAGCGGCGCGGCATCCAATGCGACCTCCTACCAATGGTTGAAGAACAGCGCCGCCGTGGCCGGAGCGACGACGACGCAACTCACGCTCACGAATGTCGAGCAGGGAAAAGACGGCGGCAGCTACCAGCTGCAGGCGCGGAACAGTTGCGGCTCCGTCAACTCGGCCGTGGCCGTGGTCCGCGTGCGCTGCTCCTCCAGCCCGGGCAAGAACACGCGCAACATCGAACGTGCCCTGACTCCCGGCCAGGGTGACTACTGCGACTGGGTGGAAGACCTCAGTCCCAACTTCCCCACCAGCAACACCGACACCGACGGCAGCTACAACCGCCCCGTCGTTTCGGCGGCCGTGGCCTTCAACAAAGAGCCGATCAGGACCACCGGCACGAAGACCTGGAACATGAACGACTGGTGGGAAACGTACCTGCAGGGCGAGCTCGGTCTGCGCGGGACGGCCTGGTACTACGGCGGCTCGGAATTCGGGTCGTTCACGTACTCCCATTTCAACATCGTCAGCGTAATGGCCGTCTACTACCAGGCCACGAATCAGGCGAATCAGACGCCCCAGGTGCAGAACATCGCCGCACTGGCGAAGCGCTGGCTGCGAGCCACGTTCGCACTGCACGCACTGTCGGCCGGGCCGACCTGGCCTCTGACGAAGCACGCGTACGACGAGATCACGGATACCGGAGCCGACTTCCAGGCCATGGGCAGCAGCAACTTCAGCGGCGCCTTCGTGGCCATGGCCGGCGAGCGCTCGAACTCCGCGCACTGGAACGACACCCACCGGAGCATTCTCTTCAGCAAGGCCGTGGCCTGGACGCCGGTCAACACCGCCGGCGAGAACCCCGACGTGGGTGTGGCCCGTCAGAAGCTCGAGGACTTGTGGCTGCCCACCGGCAACAACCTGAATGCCTACGGCCTCATCGCCAGTGAGCGCACGGCACTGCGGAACATCGTCACCACCGGCGTGCTGCCCTCGAACCTGGTCAGCTACTACCTCGGCACGGCGCTGCGCAGCAAGATCCGCTATCACTTCGTGGCCTGGCAGTCGCCATTCGTGCGCGTCACGCTGATGGACAGCAATGCCCATACGTTCACCGCGCCGACTACCGGCGTGGCCTACTTCACCAACGCCCGCAACGCCAGCGGCCGCGAGGCCCACTTCCTCTTCCCCTGGTGCTGCGTGTTCACGGACAGCCCGGACGGCGCGTACACCACCACCACCGGCTTCTTCGACTCCGTGAACCGCTTCATCGAGTCGACGAACAACAACGCTCCTTCGCCGCATGGCGCGCGCACAGCACGCATCAGCAACCTGCCGTCGCAGACGCGCACGTACTGGGTCACGATCAATCCGGACCTGCCGCCCACGATTCACTAACCCCGTGTCTTTCGCTGCGAACGGCGCGCGCCGTTCGCAGCGACTTTCCGTTCAACGCTACTTCGACGCCACCGCCGCCGCCTGCCGGTCGGCGCGGAGCGTGACTGGAGTCGCGCCATTCGCGGGGGCGCCGACTTCGACACACGTATGCCAGGAAGACCCGTCGAAGTCGTCGAAGGCGAAGCAGCCCTGCTGGTCGTTGGGGCGGAGCGCCTTCCAGCCGAGGAGGGTGGTGGCCGTGTCGTGGAAGGCCGCAGTCAACTCTGTTGTCGAGTGCGAGGATGGGACCGTCGCTTCCATCGTCCACGTGCGTTCGTCGCCGGAGCTGGACGTGAACTGACCACCGAGAGGGGTGAGCGTGGCGAGGGCCAGCGGCAGGACCTGGCGGAACGCCAGTGCCGCCGGCAGGAACGTCCCTTCGCGCTGCCAGTTGTACTCGAGATAGAGGGCCAGGCCGTGGGCCATGGTCTCACTGGTCTCGCGCTGGACGATGTGCAACGCGCCGTCGATGCCGGCGGTCAGGCCGCCCGTGGTCACGATCTTGCCGTTGTCGATGACCCGTTTGTCGGCCGTCACCTTCGCCTTCGGGGCCATGCGCTGCAGCGTGGCCAGATTGCCGGCGGTGGTCGTCGCCTCCAGACCGTCCAGCACTCCCGCTTTGGCGAGGAAGAACGCGCCGTTGCAAACGGACATCACGATGCGCGCGTCGGCCGTTACCTTCTTCACCCAGGCGATCACGTCCGGGTCATCGACCACCGGCGTCACCGCACCACCCGGGATGATCACGATGTCGGCATGCGGCGCCTCGGCGAACGTGAACTCCGGCGTCACCACCATGCCGGCGGCCGTGCGGATCGTGGCAGCGCTCTTCGCCACCGTAAAGACGCGAAAGGCACGGTCTCCCTGCCACATCGCGTCAGCCAGCACTTCGTACGGACCGGTGTAATCGATGGTCTGCACGCCGTTGAAGAGCAGGATGGCCACGGTGGCGGGATGCGCCGCGGCACGGTCCGGTGCGATCAACACGATCGAGCTCACGAGGAGCACGCCTTTGTCGCGTCGTCCCTCCACGCGGACTTTCAGATCGGCGGACTGGGTCGACGCTTCCAGAGCCTCTACCGCTTTGCGATTTCCGGTGGCATCGAATGGCAGCCAGTCGCCGTTGGCCATGGCCAGGCCGAAGCCGGTGCTCTTGCAGTCCAGAGCACACGAACGGGTGTGCTCCGCCGGATTTTGATTGCGGCACTTGGCCGGCATCAGGTGACCTTCGAACGTATCGGCGCGGGCCGTCGACAGGACCAGGGGAAGAAGAGCCGCGAGCAGGAAAAGTTTCATGGTGAATCCTCCTGCCCCACAGATTGCGGCCACGCCTCGCCTGCCGCCACGACGCGGATCCGGCGAATCCGGCCATGTGCGTCCTGCGTCAGGTGCAGAAGTGCTGGCGGAATTGCTCGGGTGTGGTGTTGAGCACCCGGCGAAAGGCCCGGCGCATGGTGTCAGCGTCAGTGAAGCCGCTCTCCAGCGCGATCTCCTTCGTACCGCGCGAGCTCTCCTCCAGACGCCGGCATGCCGCTTCGACGCGAAGGCGTTCGAGATAGGTGGCCGGTGCGTAGCCTGTCTTGTCGCGAAAGACGCGCGTGAAGTGACGCTCGCTCATGCCCGCTCTCTCTGCCAGATCCTCCACGCGCAGCCGTTCGTGCAGGTGGGCCAGCATCCAGGGAACGAGCTCGCGCAGTGATTCGTGATCGGAGACCTGTCCGGCCAGCGCGGTGCT
>JAXDJK010000603.1:0-4158 GCA_034665665.1 Acidobacteriota bacterium | reverse complement strand
CCCCCCCCCGCGCCCCCCTCGTCCGTCATCCCTGTCGACTACCGGAACCAGCGCTTCATCCGCTGGACCATCCCCTCCACGCCCTGCCGGTTGCGATCGACGTCGTTGGCCCAGCGGCGGAACTGGTCGAAGGTGATGGCGGCGGGCTCGTCGAAGTGCTCGTCGTCGAAGAGGACGCGGCGGACGATCCGGCCGAAGATGCCGCGGGGACAGTGGCGGGTGGGGGCGGTGCCGGAGAGGTAGACCTCGCGGATGGGCCCGGGGCAGCCGTCGGCCCAGAGCATGCCGCTTTCGGGATCGATGTCGCGGAAGGTGACGCCTTCCGGCGGCTTCGGATTGGACGGCGTGTGCGGGATGGCGCTCATGTACTCGCCCCAGATCGGAATCGCCGCTTCCGAGGAGGAGAGGCGGAGCGGCGCGCCACGGTCGAAACCGACCCAGACGGCCGTGACCACGTCCGCGGTGTAGCCGACGAACCAGGCGTCGCGGTAGTCGTTCGTCGTGCCGGTCTTGCCCGCCACGTAGCCGAGGTCATAGCGCTTGAGGCGCGTGGCCGTGCCGCGGCGAACCACGCCACGCAGGAGTGTGTGCATCACGTACACCGGCGCCGCCTCGGCCACACGTTTGCGCTCGGTGAGGTGCTGGTAGAGCGGCTTGCCGCCCGGATCGCGGATCTCCGCGAGCAGATACGGCTCCACCCGTTCGCCGAGATTCGGGAACACCGTATAGGCCGCCGTGAGCTCGCGCATCGTGACCTCGGCCACGCCAAGCGGCAGAGCCGGAATGGCGGGCAGCTCGCCCTCGAAGCCGAACTTCTTCGCCGTCGAGACCACGCGGCTGAGACCTACCTGCTGCGTGAGCCGCACCGTCGGCACGTTCAGCGAGCGCTCGAACGATTCGCGCAGCGTCACCCGCCCGCGGAACTGCTGGTCGTAATTTTGCGGCTCCCACGTCTCATTGCGGGTCAGCTCGATCTTCACCGGCGCATCGAGCAGCAGCGACGACGTGGTGGCGCGCTTCGAGACGATCGCCGCGAGATACGCGAACGTCTTGAATGCCGATCCGGGCTGGCGGCGCATGGCGGCCGTGTGATCGAACGCCGATCGCGGATCGGTGCCGCCGACGAGCGCGCGAATGCCGCCGTCGCGCGGATCGACGGAGAGGATGGCCACCTGCAGCGGATCCTGCTTCGCCTGCTGGCGGATCCACCGGTAGCGCGAGAGGAGGCGCTCGCTCTCGCGTGCCGTGGCCCGCTCCGCGGCCCGTTGTGCGGCCGGATCGACGGTGCCGACGATGGTGAGCCGGCCGGCCATCAGGCGGCGCATGCCGACACGCTCGACTACCTCGGCACGCAGCGCGCGCATGTAGTACGGGAACGGCGACGGCGGCAGCGCCCCGCGGGTAACGTCCACCTCGCGCGCCGCCGCGCGGGTGTACGCCGCCTCCTCGAGCCAGCCGTGCGTGCGCATCACGCGCAGGATCGCGTCGCGGCGGGCCCGGACGATATCGGGCCGCCGCTCCGGGTTGTCGCGGTTCGGTGCGCGCACCATCGCCGCGAGCATGGCCGCTTCGTCCACGCGCAGCTGGCCGGGCGGCTTGTCGAAGTAGAGGCGCGACGCTTCGTCGATCCCGTAGACCGGCACGCCGTTGTGATGCCCGAGGTACACGTCGTTGAGATACAGCTCCAGCACCTCGTCCTTCGTGAGGCGCATGTCCAGCGCGATGGCGCTGAGCGCTTCGATGATCTTGCGGCGCCAGGTGCGCTCCTGGGTGAGGTAGCGCTGCTTGATCATCTGCTGGTCGAGCGTGCTGCCGCCTTCGGCGATGCCGCCGGCGCGGACGTTCCGGAACGCTGCGCGGATGATGCCGATCGGATCGACGCCGATGTGATGGCGGAAGCGGACGTCCTCCGCGGCGATGAAGGCATTGCCGACGTGCTCCGGCAATTGCTCGAGCACCACCGGCGGCGTGGCGCGCCAGTCGGCGCCGTAGACCTTCGCCACCTCCCGCGTGCGGCCGCCGGCGTTGGAGAGAATGACCGTCGGCTCGCGCCAGCTGTGGCCCGAAAGCTCACGTCCGATGCGGAGGTGGATGAGCAGGAGCTGCCACGCGATCCATTGCGCCGCGATGAAAAGCGCGATGGTCAGCGGAAGAGTCCAGCGTGCGATGCGTGCTGCGCGTGACAATCGCGACATGTTCGTCTACATTGTTTTTTGTGCAACTCGCTGGCCGAGTTGCTGCAAGCAGCAGGCTCTCGCTCAAAAAAGTACGGCTCCCCAACCAGATACTTTTTGATAAGGAGAAGACCCATGGCTGCGAAGAAGAAGAGTACCGCGTCGAAGAAGTCGGCTTCCGCGAAGTCGTCCGCGAGCAAGTCGTCCGGTAACAAGGGCGGCGGCGCAAAGGGCGGCAGCAAGAAGGCCACCGCATCGAAGAAGTCCAGCTCCGGCAAGTCCGCATCGTCGAAGTCGTCCGGCTCGAAGGCCTCGGCCTCGAAGAAGTCGTCGGGCGCAAAGTCGTCCGGCTCGAAGTCGTCGGGCGCAAAGTCGTCGTCGAAGAAGGCCCCCGCCAAGAAGGCCTCGGCTTCGCGCGGCGGCAGCTCGAGCGGCGGCAGCAAGAAGGCCTCGGCCTCCTCCCGCGGCGGCGCATCGCGCGGCGGATCGTCCCGCGGTGGATCGTCGCGCGGTGGATCGTCGGGCGGCGGCAAGTCGTCCGCCTCGAAGGCCTCCGCGTCCAAGGCTTCGGCATCGAAGAAGTCCTCGGGCAAGTCCTCCTCGTCCGGCCGTTCTTCGTCGTCCGGCAAGTCGTCCTCGGCCGGCCGCAGCGCGGCAGCCCGCAAGGGCGGCAAAGCGTCGAGCGGTCCGAGCAAAGCCGCCGCACGCAAGGGCGGCAAGGCCTCACCGGCTCCGAGCAAAGCCGCCGCACGCAAAGGCGGGAAGGCTTCACCTCCGCCGAGCAAGGCCGCCGCGAGCAAGGGCGGTAAGGCTTCGAGCGGCGGCGGCCGTTCGTCGAAGAAGGCCAGTCCTTCGCGCCGCGCTGCCGTGACGGCAGCCGCTGTCGGCGCCGCGGCTGCCGGTTCTGCAGCAGCGTACGCACCCGCCCGTGCTGCCGTTCGCAAGGCCGGCGCCCGCGCCAGCGCCGCCATCTCCCGCGTGGTCGACTCCGTGAAGGAAACCGCCGCATCGCTGATGCCCGGTGGAGACAACGGTTCCGACGACGCCGGCAACGTCGGCAAAGAAGGCGGCAAGAGCGGTTCCGAGCTTTAACCGGCCGGACGGCGCCCGCACCCCGGGCGCCGTCACGTCCGCCGGCCGCAACCTTTCCGGAAGCCCTCCCGAATACAGAAGGACGGAGGGCTTCGGATGAGAGTGCGTACGTCGCTCGGTTTCTGTGTACTGGCCTTCGCGATGGAGGAGATCGCCCGGTGCGCGACGAACCCGCACGTGAAAGGCATCAAGCTCCACTTCGGCAACTCGGATGTGGACGTGCGCAAGGCCATCGCCGCGAACGTCGCACCGTATCTGCGGTAATGCGGACGCTCCTCCACTTCTGCGCGGCTGCCCTGATCGTGCCGCAGTTGTTGCTTACGACACTGTTCCTCGCGCTCGGCCACGTGACGGGCGGCCACACGCTGGGCAGTCTGTTCATGCAGACGCTGGAACTGGCGGGACTGCTGTTCGGGTGGGGCGGGCTGGCGGTGGTGCTCGCCGTGCTGCTGCTTCTCGGCGCCGGCTTCAGCGATCGCGCGCGGCCGTTTGCCTCTGCCGCGATCGTGCTGCTGGTGGTGGGTAGCACGGTCGCTCTGGCGATGATGGGCATTCCCGCCGGCATCGAAGATGGGGTGCTGATGCTGCCGGCGCTCGTAGCCGTCGCGCTCAGCATCTGGCTGATTCGTGCGGACATCGCCACTACGCGAATTCAGGTCTGACTCGCGGCGTGGCACCACACGACATTCGTTCGGTGCCGCCCGCAGCGCCTGTGGCTGTACAAAAGCGGCAGAAAGCTGCCGGCAGTCCAAACGCTTCGCGTGGACCTTTCACGATTGTCGGGTTGTCCAGCACCATGCGGGGAATGCGTCACAAACGGGTGGGATGCGCAAGGTGGACCGGCAGGCAACCTGCCGCAGGAGCGTGAAAGGTCTACGCGAAGCGTTTGGAC
>JAXDJK010000602.1:0-11704 GCA_034665665.1 Acidobacteriota bacterium | reverse complement strand
CGCGGCCATCACGGTCCCGGTCGGCAACGTCACCCCGCAGGCCGAGAAGTTGATGACCACGACGCGCGAGTGTCTGGAGCTGGCCATCGACGAGATGCGCCCGGGCCGGCACCTCGGCGACATCGGCGCCGCGGTTCAGGAGCACGCCGAGTCGAGAGGCTTTCACGTCATCCGCACCTTCGTCGGTCACGGAATCGGCCGCAAGATGCACGAGGAGCCGCAGGTCTACAACTTCGGCAAGCGCGGGCGCGGTCTCGAGTTGAAAGAGGGGATGGTCCTGGCCATCGAACCGATGCTCTGCGAGATCGGCTCGAAGCTGAAGTCACGGCTCGACCGTGCCGGCGCGAACGGGATGATTCAGGACGTACGGACCGATGCCGATGGCTGGACCGCACGGACCGTCGAAGGCACCCTCGCGGCGCACTTCGAGAATTCGATCGCCGTGACCGCCAGCGGGCCGCTGGTGCTGGGCAAGTGATAAGAGAAGAAAAGAGGCATATGTCGAAGGAAGATGCAATTGAAGTGACCGGAACGGTACTGGAGACGTTGCCCAACGCAATGTTCCAGGTCGAGCTGGAGAACAAGCACAAAGTCCTGGCTCACATCTCCGGCAAAATGAGAAAGCACTTCATCCGCATCCTTCCGGGAGACAAGGTTCTGGTCGAGCTCTCGCCGTATGATCTGACGCGCGGGCGCATTACGTATCGCTACAAGTGAGCTGAGAGCTAAAAAATGAAAGTACGTTCTTCAGTCAAGACAATCTGCACCAAGTGCAAAGTCGTCCGCCGCCAGGGCGTGGTTCGGATCATCTGTGAGAATCCGAAGCACAAGCAGCGTCAGGGTTAATCAGGAGCTATAACCAAATGGCACGTATCGCAGGTGTGGATCTTCCACTGAACAAGCGGGTCGAAGTCGGCCTGACCTATATCTTCGGCATCGGGCGCACGCGCTCGAAGGACATCGTCGACCGCGCCGGCGTCGATCGCAACGTTCGCGTCAAGGACCTTACTGAGGACGACGTTCGCAAGATCCGCCAGATCATCACGGATGAAGGCAAGGTCGAGGGCGATCTCCGCAAGGACACCGGCATGGACATCAAGCGGTTGATGGAAATCAACTGCTATCGCGGCATGCGCCACCGCCGCGGTCTTCCGGTTCGCGGCCAGCGCACCCACACCAATGCGCGTACGCGCAAGGGCCCGCGCAAGGGCGCCGTCGCCGGCAAGAAGAAGGCTACCAAGAAATAGTTGCCTTCCCGGCAACGCGAGATCGGATAAGGGATTCAAATGGCAACTGCACGTGGAGCAAAGGCAGGCGCGCGTCGCGCCGGTACCAAGCGTAAAGAGCGGAAGAACATCCCGCACGGCGTCGCGTCCATCGCGGCGACCTTCAACAATACGATCGTTTCGATTACCGACCCGGTGGGCAACATCCTGTCGTGGTCCAGCGCCGGCCGCATCGGCTTCAAGGGCTCGCGTAAAGGCACGCCCTTCGCCGCGCAGGTCGCGGCCCAGAACGCCGCCCAGCTCGCGCAGGAGCACGGCATCCGCTCGGTCGACGTGAAGGTCAAGGGCCCGGGCGCCGGACGCGAGTCCGCCATCCGCGCTCTCGCCGCCAGCGGCCTCGACATCAAGTCGATCAAGGACGTCACGCCGATTCCGCACAACGGCTGCCGTCCCCCGAAGCGCCGCCGCGTGTAGCCCGGGTAGGCAGTTGGCAGTAGGCAGTAGGCAGGGGACGCGGAAACGCCAAGCTCCTGCCTACTGCGAACTGCCTACTGCCTACCTGTTCCCCAAGTGAAAGTCTTGCGGTGCGTGTCGCACCGTGTGGTACCGAGTACGGCGCGCAGCAGCCGTCGTACACGCAACGCTCCATGGTGGGGCGGGTGCGAACACCAAGGAGGCACAGTGGCTCGTTACACCGATCCCGTCTGTCGGCTTTGCCGGCGGGAGGGTATGAAGCTGTTTCTGAAGGGCGATCGCTGCTTCAAGGACAAGTGCGCCATCGAGCGCCGTAACTACGCGCCGGGCCAGCATGGCCGCCGTCGTTCCAAGATCCTGGGCTATGGCGTCCAGCTTCGCGAGAAGCAGAAGGTCAAGCGTATCTACGGTCTGCTCGAACGGCAGTTCCGTCTGTATTTCCAGCGCGCGGAGCGGAAGACCGGCATCACCGGTGAGAACCTGCTGCGCCAGCTCGAGCTCCGGCTCGACAACGTGGTCTACTCCCTTGGCTTCGCCGCGTCGCGGCCCCAGGCGCGCCAGCTCGTGCGCCACGGCCATATCGAGGTCAACGGCAAAAAAATCAACGTGCCCTCGTACCAGGCCCGCAAAGGCGACACGATCCAGGTTCGCGAGAAGAGCCGCAAGAATGACCAGATCCGTCAGGCCGTCGAAACGGATGCCGGCCGCGGCGTTCCTGCCTGGCTGCAGCTCGAGCCCGAGGCGTTCCGCGGCTCGGTAACGGATCTTCCCAAGCGCGAAGACATCCGCCTGCCGATCCAGGAACAGCTCATCGTCGAACTCTACTCGAAGTAACCAATTGAGCTGTCTGCTTGCAGACCGCGGCTGGCAGGAGATTGCTCCTGAGTGTCGCGATCTGAGTGCCGACGGCTTCTGACGCGAGGAGGCCGCTCACAATGATGTGGTCAGATTTTCAAAAACCAAAGAAGCTCGATTACGATCCCGAAACCCTGACCCCGAACTACGGGCGTTTCATCGCCCAGCCGTTCGAGCGTGGCTTCGGTACCACTATCGGTAATGCGCTGCGGCGCGTGCTCCTCTCCTCCGTGGAGGGAGCGGCAATCACCGCCGTACGCGTGGAAGGTGTTCTCCACGAATTCTCGTCGCTGCAGGGCGTGGTCGAGGACATGACCGACGTCGTCCTCAACCTCAAGCAGGTCCCGTTCAAGCTGCACGGCAGCGGCCCGAAGACTCTTTATCTCGAGAAGAAGGGGCCGGGCGTCATCACGGCTGCCGACTTCGAGCAGGATCCGGACGTCGAGATCCTCGATCCGTCGGCCCATATCGCCACGCTCTCGAAAGAGGGCTCCTTCAAGCTGGAAGCCCGTCTGAAGCGCGGCCGCGGCTACCAGGTGGCCGATCGCAACGCCGATACCGATCTTCCGCTCGGCTACATCCCGATCGATTCGATCCATTCGCCCGTCCGCCGCGTGAACTATCACGTGGAAGGCGCGCGCGTCGGCCAGATGACCGATTACGACAAGCTCGTCCTCGAAGTCTGGACCAACGGTGCGGTCTCGCCGCAGGAGGCCATCAGCCTCGCGGCCGAACTGCTCGGCGATCACCTCCGTATCTTCAGCGCGTTCGAAACGCGTCCGGATCAGGAGCGTGAAGAGACCGCGGCGCCGGAAGTCGATCCGCGCCTCGCGGAGATGCTCTCCAAGCCGATCGAGGAGCTCGACCTGTCGGTCCGTTCCGCGAACTGCCTCAAGAACGCCAACATCCGTACCCTCGGCGACCTCGTGCAGCGCACCGAGCGCGAGATGCTGTCCACCAAGAACTTCGGCCGTAAGTCGCTCGACGAGATCAAAGATGTTCTCGGCAGCCTCGGCCTGTCGTTCGGCATGGCCCGCGCCGTCGGCTCACGCTCCGAGATGCGCGACTAAGTCCCCAGCACCGAAGAAAAGAGGTCACTGACTCATGAGACACGGAATGGTCAATCGCAAGCTGGGACGGACGTCGTCGCATCGTCTGGCGATGTTCCGCAACCAGCTCGCGTCGCTGATCGAGCACGAGCGCATCATCACCACCCTGCCGAAGGCGAAGGAGCTGCGGCCGCTGATCGAGAAGCTCATCACCTTGAGCCGCAACGACAGCGTCCACGCGCGCCGTCAGGCCTTCAGAACGATCGCCGACGACACGCTCCTCTCCAAGCTTTTCGACATCCTCGGCCCGCGCTTCTCCACGCGCCCGGGCGGCTACACCCGCATCGTCAAGCTCGGCTCGCGCCGCGGTGACGCCGCGGAGATGGCCCTGCTCGAGCTCGTCGAACGCTCCGCCGAGGCCGAAGCCGCCACCGAGACCCCGGCCAAGGGCGGCAAGAAAGCTGCTCCGAAAGCCGCCTCCAAGGCTGCTCCGAAAGCCGACGCCCCGGAAGCCGACGATAAGCCGAAGAAGACGACCCGCAAGAAGAAGACCGACGAGTAAATTGCTCGTCGCGTTCACGAAAAGGCCCGCCGCAAGGCGGGCCTTTTTCGTTGCTAGAACACGCCGCGGGCGCGGGTGACGGTGACGTCGCCTTCGTGCGAAGGAAACGCCGGCGAGTCGGCCCGGGCCCGCTGGAGGGCGTCGCTCCCGGGGGGGAGGCCGAACGTGTAGTCGGTGGCGATGGCCTCCAGCTTCGCGCTCGCCGGTACTTCGATCTCCACGTCGAACGTCGGTGAGGCGGTGACCATGGCGAACTTCCAGCCGTCGCCGCTGTCCTCACGGTGGCGGGCCGGGCGCGGGGCCAGCGGCGTGCCGTTGACGCGGATCGCACCGATCCCCGTACCGCGAAAAACGAGCCGCATGCGGGGCGCGCTCCGCTGCGAGCGGACGTGGATGGTCGTAGAGGTCGCGCCGCGCTCCGCCGTCATCTGCACCGGAGGCAGTGCCAGCGCTGGCGCGGGCGCCGTCCAATTCCGGCGAGGCCCCCACGGCGTGAGCGCTGGATCGGCCGGTGCCCACTTCGCGAACGCACCCAGCGAGGGCGTAACCGTTCCGGCGTTCCACATCGGCGGCGCGGCCGGATCCTGCACGTACGCCAGTGAGACCTGCAGCGGATGCGCATCGTCGAACGCCGGCTGCGTGACGGCCACGATGGCGAACGCGATCGCGCAGAGCAGCGCCAGCGTGGCCGTGCTGGCGCGGGACGCGGCCGGCGCGAAGAGCGTGGCCTGCACCGCGATCAGCACGGCGATGGCCACCATCAGCCCGCCGCCGAGCGCGTCGTACAGCATCGCCCCCATCGGATAGATCAGGATCGCCGCGGCCGTCGCACCTGCCACCGCGATGACAAGCGCGTTCGCGCGGACGAGGAGGCAGATCGACACGACCGCCGCCGGCACCAGAAAGACGAACGCCGCCCCCGGCATGGCCAGAGCGAGTCCGATCCCCAGCGCGTGCCAGACCACCGCCGCACCCGCCAGCATGGCCCGCGAGCCGTCGAGCGTGAAGGCACCGCGGTCGTTCTCCACCGGCCGCACCACGCGCCACTTCCGGAACGGCGCAAACCCGAACAGCGCCGCTGCGAACCCGGTCAGCCACATCGCCGCGATCGACGCGAGCGGCCGCGCCACCCACTGCACTTGCCTCGCGTGCAGCGCCGCCAGCGTGGAGATGCAGAGGCCCAGCACCACCGCCAGGACGATCGTCAGCAGCGTGCCGAGGATACCGAAGGTCACCAGCTTCGCCGGCTCGCGCCGTATGGCGATGACCAGTAGCAAAAGGCTGACGATGCCGAGCCAGAGCGTCCACCCCTGCGGCCAGTGGATCAGGAAGAAGTTCAGCACGTCGAAGTACGTGGCGTTGTCCTCACCGCGGGCGGTGAGGTCCGCATTTGCGAACGCGCGCAGTGAGCCGAGGAGATTGTCGCCGTGGTGCTGCAGCGTGCGCGGGCTGGCGTGCGCGATGTCGTCGAACGGCGTGTGATACCAGTGCACCCCGCCGATGGCCGCGAAGTTGACGGCCGCGATTCCGGCGCGCTTGAAGATCGTGACGTCCGTGTCGTTCGGCAGCAGCTCATAGACGGCGTAGAAGAACGACGTGGCGTTCGGCATTGGCAGCGCGTGCGCGAGCTTCGCGATCATCCAGCGGTTCCCGCGGCTGGTCTCGAACATGTTGCTCGGCCCGCGCGTGCCGCGGTTCTCCACGTTGACCACGATGCCGGCCTTGCCGCCGCCCGCGACATACGCCTCGGCACCGAGCAGTCCGGCCTCTTCGCCGTCGTCGATCAGGAAGACCACCGGGTTGCGGAACCGTTCGCCGCGCGTGGCCCGGGCGATCTCGAGCAGCGCCGAGACGCCCATGCCGTCGTCCGACACCGCCGGTCCGGCGGGCACTGAATCGTAGTGCGCGACCATCAGTACCGGATCGCCGGCCGGTTGGTTCGGCGCGCCGGCGAGGATGTTCTCCACGTTCGCGCACATCGCCGCGTAGTTGCAGGCGAAGCGCCGTTCGACGCGGGTTTCGTATCCCAGCTCGCGGAAGCGCGCCACGATGCGGTCGCGCACGCGCGCATTGGCCGGGCTGCCGATCGGATGCGGCACTTCCTCGGCGTACAACGTCCGCAGGACATCCGCGGCACGAGCGGAGGAGAACTCGTTTGCGGGCGCGGACGCGTCGCGTGGCTCCGGCCCGCGGCCGCGCCAGATCGCGAGGAGGAGCACCACGGCGAGAGGAAGAGCGATCGCTACGGCACGGCGCATGGGCGGCCATTGTCGCACCCCGACGCAACCCGTGGCTCTCTCCTCCGTATCGAGAGGCATAACGGAGGCTCTGATGAAGAAACTGCTCGTCACTACGATTGCGCTGCTGCTCGCGTCCGCGGCCAGCGCGGCCACGCTCAACGAAAAGATCGACAAGACGTTCGACGTGAAGCCGGGGGCGACTGTCGTCCTCTCCAATGTGAACGGCGCGATCAAGATCAGCTCCTGGGATCAGCCCCGCGTCCGCGTCCTCGCCGAGAAGGAAGTGGAAGGCGACCGCGACGACATCAAAGCTGCCATGAAAGAGCTGCGCGTCGAGATGCAGCCGAAGGACGGCGGCCTGGTCATCACCACGCACTACCCGAAAGAGAGCCAGGGCACCTCGTCCATCTTCTCCTGGCTGATGGGCGACGACATCGACGCCGAGGTGACGTACGAGCTGATGATCCCCCGCTCGATGAGCGTCGACGTGACGAACACCAACGGCTCGATCCGCTTGGCGGAAGTCAGCGGCAAGCTGGAGCTCGACACGACCAACGGCAAGATCGAAGTGACCCGCTGCGCCGGCTCCATCGACGCCTCCACCACTAACGGTTCGATCCACGCCGAGCTCGTGAAGATCGCCAAAGGCCAGCCCCTCCGCTTCGAGACCACCAATGGCCGCATCTCCGTGGCCGTCCCCTCGGACTTTGCGGGCGACATCGACGCCGGTACCACCAACGGCTCGATCGACACCGACTTCCCCGTCACCACCACCAAAGCCGGCGGCAACTCCCTCCGCGGCTCCGTAAACGGGGGCGGCACCCCGCTCCGCCTGCGCACGACCAACGGCAGCATCGATATCAAGAAGGCGTCGTAAACCGCTTGTCATCCCGAGCGTAGCGAGGGTCCAGTGGGGGTGGGGCTCGGGGAGGGTGGCATGTGCATCGTGCCCCACCCGCACAGGTCCCTCGCTACGCCGAAATTCGTCTTACGATCCCGCCGCGCGACGCTTCGTGGCCACGTATCTCCCCGGTACACCGCGCGCAATGCCGGCATTCGACAGATTGCCGACCGGCGCGAGCGGCGGGGAGGGCGCGTCACCCCAGCCGAAATCGGGGATGGCGTACGTGCGCACCGGAGCGCTGCCGTTGATGGCGTTCTCGGCACGGAGCAGCGTCTCGTCCTCCACGCCCACCGGCTGATCGGCCGGGCCGTTGATGAAGACGTTCCCGCGGATCTGCACGTTGGGGAAGTCGTCGGCAATCGACACATGTTGCGAGGCGATCACCCCGGCAGGATTGGCGAACACGTTGTTGTAGACGAAGATGTTCCGGTTCGGGATGGGCGTGCCGTTGTTGCCATCAGCGATGAGCGTATTGCCCCAGCCGCCGAGGTCGAGATACTGCTGGCAGCGCACCCGGTCCGGCTCGCCGCCTTCGCCGTCGCAGCTCCGGCCGCCGTAGACGATCTCCAGCATGTGTGAGCGGGTGCCCACACGCTCCATAGTGTTGTGTGCGAAGAGAATGTTGTAGCCGCCGTTCACGCCCAGGCCGGCGCCTTCCGTGTCGTGAATGTAGTTGTTCACCACCTTCACGTCGTACGCCTCGTAGTGCAGCCACGGCGGCGTCATGTACTGAAAGCCCGTGCCCTGGCCGGCCGTGAACCCGCCCGTGCCGCACTGGGAAATATCGTTGCTTTCCACGCGCAGATAGGCCGAGCCGCCCTTGGTGTACGCACACCAGTCCTGCGCGTCGTAGATGCGGTTCCCGGAGATGTGTCCGTACTGCACGGCCACGAAATCGATGGCGTTGTCGTACGCGCCGTGGATGGTCGAGCCCTCCACGTATACGTACTGCGACTGATTCACCTTCAGCGTCTCCTGCGCCGAGCGCTCGCCGCCATCCAGCGCACAATCGCGGATGAGGAAGTGATCGCACAGCTCGCAGTGCACCACGTCCCCCGCCGGCACCGGTTTCATGTCCAGCCCGATCAGGTACAGATACCGCGCGTCGTAGATGTTGAAGTCGCCCTCGATGTGCGCCGTGCGCGGTCCGTCCGCCGACTGAATGACGATCGGCGCCGCCGCCGTCCCCCAGCGCGACTCGAAGTAGTTCGGGATCGACGTACGCGGATACAGACCCGCCGTGAGCTGGATGCGCACCCCCTCCGTCAGCACCGTCTCCGACGGGATGCGGTTCCACGCCGCCCCGAGCGTCCGCAGCGCCGTCGCCCGTGTGGCGCCGTCATTCGAATCGCTGCCCTGCACCGGATTCACCCAGAGATCGCGCAGAACGGGACTGCCGGCGTCATAGCGAGGCGCCGCGAGCGTCACCGCGGCCAGGAGCAGGAGTTGAGGGAGCATGGTGTCCGAGTTTATCCCGAGCTTCCTGTTCTCTACCCCATTTCTCCGTCCCACTCTGTGCCTCTGTGTCTCGGTGGTGAGTCCCCGGCGGTTCGTGCACCGAAGGACTCACCACAGAGACACAGAGACACAGAGTGGGACGGAGGAGTTTTTTTCCGTCAGGCGCGGCGCAGCGTGGATCGCCCGCGATGCCCGCGATGCGGCGCGTGCTTCTCCCGGCAGAAGCGCCCGTTCCTCCGTAGTACCCAGACGATGGCCGGGACGCGGAGGAAGCGCAGCAGGTCGAGGGGTGCGGCGGGGACGAGGTTCATGGCCGCCGCGAGGAGGGCAGCGCGGGCCGAGGAGCGCATGGTGGGGAGAACACGCCGCGCTCGCGCGGTTATGCCTGCTCGAAATAGCGGCGGCGCTCCCAGTCCGTCACCACGGCGTCGAACTTCCGCTGCTCGGTCTTGAAGAAGTGCAGGTAATGCTCGACCACCTTCTCGCCGAAGACCTGGCGGGCGAAGGCCGAGCCCTCCAGTGCCTCGATCGAATCGCGCAGCGAATGCGGCACCTGCGGGAGATCGAGCGCGGCGTAGACATCGCCCTCGAACGCCACGGGCGGCTCGATCTGCTTCTCGATCCCGTCCAGCCCCGCTGCCAGCGTCGCGGCAAAGGCCAGGTACGGATTCGCGTCCGCGCCCGCGGTGCGACATTCGATGCGCAGGGCCGAGCCTTTGCCGACGATGCGGAAGCCGGCGGTGCGGTTGTCGTAGCTCCAGGCGATGCCCGTCGGTGCGAACGAGCCCGCCACGTAGCGCTTGTACGACGATGGGTACGGCGCGTAAAACGCGAACAGCTCGCGCATGTGCGCCATCCATCCGCCGAGGAACCAGCGGAAGGTGGGGGAGCAGCGGATCTTCTCGCCGAGCGTCTCGTCGCCATCGAACAGCGGCTTCCCGTCGGGGCTCCAGAGACTGAGGTGGATGTGGCAGCTCGAGCCGGCGTAGCGCTCGTCCCACTTGGCCATGAACGTCACGGCCTTGCCGGCCGCCCAGGCGATCTCTTTCGCGGCGTGCTTGTAGATCACGTGGCGATCGCACATCTCCAGGACCTCGGCGTACCGCAAGCCGATCTCCTGCTGGCCCGGTCCCCACTCGCCCTTCGACGACTCCACCGGCACGCCGCTGCGCTCCAGGTGCGAGCGGATCGCGCCGATCAGGAACTCCTCTTTCGTGCCCTGGAAGATGTGGTAATCCTCGATCAGCCGCCCGAGGGGCTCCAGGTTCACGAAGCTCTTCTTCGCCACGTCCTCGTACGAATCGTTGAAGACGTACAGCTCCAGCTCCGACGCCCCCATGGCCACGTAGCCGCGCTCGGCCGCGCGGGCCAGCTGCTTGCGCAGGATGCCGCGCGGTGCGTACGGCACCAGTTCGTCCGCTTCCTCCTCGTAGACGTCGCAGAGCACCAGCGCCGTCTTCGGCAACCAGGAGGCCACGCGCATGGTGTTGAAGTCGGGCACCGGGCGGAAGTCGCCGTAGCCCTTCGCCCAGCTGGTGAACTGGTAGCCCGGCACCGGGTCCATGTCCATGTCGCAGG
Source organism: Acidobacteriota bacterium (assembly GCA_034665665.1). Lineage (GTDB taxonomy): Bacteria > Acidobacteriota > Thermoanaerobaculia > Gp7-AA8 > Gp7-AA8 > DASWOB01. The sequence continues at coordinate 1,358 of JAXDJK010000602.1, read as the reverse complement.
CCAGGAGGTAGTCGCACGCGTGCATCCCGTTTTCGACTACGTCCTCGAGGAAGAAGCGGGCCACGATGCGTTTACCCACCAGCCGCCCGTACATGTCGGGAAAGACCACCATCACCGTCTCGATCGCGCCGTCGGCGACGAGACGCTGCAGTTGCTTCACATCGATCCTGCCGGTGTCAGTTGCTGACATCGATATACACCGTCTTCCATTCCGTGTAGTGGTCCAGCGCCTGGAGCCCGAGCTCGCGTCCGAGGCCGCTCTTCTTCACGCCGCCGAACGGCGCTTCGAGATGGACGCTGGAGCCGGAGTTGATCGACAGATTACCTGTTTCGACGGCGCGCGCCACACGCATCGCACGCCCAATGTCGCGGGTGAAGATCGAGCCGGAGAGGCCGTACTCGCTGTCGTTGGCGAGGCGTACCGCTTCCTCTTCGTCACGGAACGGCATCACCGCCACCACAGGACCGAAGATCTCCTCGCGCACGATGGCCATGTCGGGTTTCGCGTCGAGGAAGATCGTCGGCGCGGAGAAGCAGCCCTCGTGCGTGCCGCCCGTGGCGAGCGTGGCTCCCTCGGCGCGGCCGCGTTCCACGTAACCCATCACCCGCTCGCAATGCGCGGCGGTGACGAGCGGCCCCATCTCCGTCGCGTCATCGAGTGGATCGCCAACCTTCACCTTCTCGAAAGCCGTGACCAGCGCCTTGTTGAAGCGGTCGTACATCGATTGCTGCACGAGGATGCGGCTGCGCGCGCAGCAGTCCTGCCCCGCGTTGCCGAGGGCGGACGAGACCGCGGAGGCGACGGCCTTGTCGAAATCGCAATCCTCGAAGATCAGGTTCGCCGACTTGCCGCCCAGCTCCAGCGACACGCGCTTGATCCCGTCCGCCGCGAGGCGCATCACGTTCGCGCCCACTTCCGTCGAGCCGGTGAACGCGATCTTGCGGACCAGCGGGTGCTTCACGATCGCTTCGCCGACGATCGATCCGGAGCCGGTGATCACCGTGAACACGCCCTCGGGCAACCCCGCGTCCAGCGCCAGCTCCGCCAGGCGCATCGCCGTGAGCGGCGTCTGTTCCGCCGGCTTGAGCACGACCGTGTTCCCCATCGCCAGCGCCGGCGCCGACTTCCACGCGGTGATGGCCACCGGGAAGTTCCACGGCACGATGATCCCGCAGACGCCGACCGGCTCGCGGAACGACAGCAGCACGCCCGGCGCCGCGGCGGGGATGGTCTGGCCGCCGACCTTGTTCGTCGCGCCGGCGTAGTACTCGAAGACGTTCGCCGCGAGGCCGACCTCGTCGCGCGCATCGCGAATCGGCTTCCCGACGTTGCGCGCCTCGAGTTTCGCCAGCTCGTC
>JAXDJK010000601.1:0-8813 GCA_034665665.1 Acidobacteriota bacterium | reverse complement strand
AACTCTGACATCCCATTCCTTCTCAAATCGCACCGATCTCCTGAAGGCGCTTGCTGAAGTGAGACGCCAGGGCTTTGCCCAGAGCCAAGAGGAGAGTGAAGAGGGCGTTTACTCAGTTGGTGTCGCGATACGGAATAACCACTCCGCCGTGGTGGCCGCGCTGAGCGTGTCCATGACGCTCACGGGTCATCAACGCCGTAAGCGCTACATCGAAGAGGTCGCCGAACGCGCCCGTGCGACGGCGCGCGACATCGGCCGCGCGCTTCCCTAGTGCGAGTGCGGGTTTGTTGACGCTGCACCTCGACGGGCATTTGGTGACCTGAACGTTCCCCCACGGGGTGGGGCGGCGCGACGAACCGGAGAACGCATGCGGCCGGCGATCGCCGGACCGAGGTAGGCGGCTGCGGCGCACCCTTCTCGTAGCAGACCACGTGATCCTCGCCATGCCAATGCGCGTTCGGTCCAGCCGTACCGAGGGGCCCCCGAGCGGGGCCCGAGCCGGAGGCAGCGCGAAACCCGGGGCCATTGACAAGCCTAGCACCCGACGTCTATCGTCCACAGGAATCCAGTTCTGCTTGACGGAAAAGTCGGGAGAAAATCATGGAACGACGCCTCATCGGGCGGAACAGGTCTAGCGGCTCCGTGGTGGCCAGCCTGGCGGTCCTCGCTGTGCTCGCGACCGCGTGCGGGGGAGGCGCGAGCCCGGAAGCGAAGGCCACGGGTCCGGTGCATCTGAACGTCGCCGGGGCTCCCATCGTGCCTCGCGCGGGGATCGATATCGCAATAGACCGCGGCTACTTCGCGGAGGAAGATCTCGAGATCAAGTTGGTCGAGATCCAGAGCGGGCCGGAGCAGATGCCCCTGCTGGCTTCGGGTCAGGTCGATGCAACGATCACCGGACCTGCGTCAACGCAGTTCAACGCGCTGGCGGCCGGCATTCCTGTGAAGTACGTGGCACCGTGCGGAAGCAGTTCCGCAGACGGCACGGTGCCGAACCTGATCCTGAACGTTCGGCAGGAGTTGTTCGACAAGGGTCAGGTCAAGTCTGTCAAGGACCTCCGTGGCCTGAAGCTCGGGCTGTCCAACACCGAAAGCAAGGCCTACGTAGACGCGGTGGCCCTCCTCAAGTCTGGGGGCTTGTCCATCGATGACGTGGAGGTCGTAGCGCCGCTGACCTTCCCGGAGCAGGCGGCGGGGCTCGCTAGCGGTGCCATTGACGCCGGCCTGACCATCGAGCCGTTCGCAACCTTGAGCGCGGAGAAGAAGGAGGCCGTGGTCATTGGTGGGGACAACGACATCATGCCGCTGCGTCTCGGTTGCGCTCTGATGTACGGAGCCCGGCTAATCAACGACAAGGCCCTCGGCGACCGATTCATGCGCGCCTATCTGCGTGGGGTCCGTGACTACAACGACGCCATCTTCCACGACAAGGGAAAGGCAGAGATGGTCGAGATGATGACCTCGCTCTATCCCGTGAAGGATGCGGCCATGTACGACAAGATGCTACCCAACTACATCGATCCCGACGGGCAGATGAACCCCGAGAGTCTGGAGCTCGACCTCAGCGTTTACGTTGAGAAGGGCCACATGAAACCAGGCGCAAAACTGGGTGACATTCTGAATACCACGTACGTCGAGGACGCTGTACAGAAGCTGGGACCCTACAAGGCCCCGTAACCGAATCGGGCAGATGTGTTGGCGTCAGCGGTCGCCGATGCGGTCCCTCGCATCGGCGACCGTTGGCACATGCGATGATGGAGGAGCGAGGCATGAATGGCCGAGCATTTCGGGCGCCTGTTCACGATCACCTGATCAGCACCGTGGCGGCCAGCGTCGAGTCCATGAGCGGGAACTGATGGTTCCACGCGTAGACCTTCCGCCCCGGAGCGCTCTGGCCGACCTTCCGTCGGAACCGACACCGGCTGCTCGTGGCCGTTTTCGCCGCTTGTTCGCCATGCGGTCCGAAACCATCCTCGCGGTTGCGTCTCCCCTCGCGCTCCTCGCCATCTGGCAAGGCGTTGCGGTGGCGCACCTGATCGATACTCGATTTCTTCCGCCACCCAGCCAACTCCTCGGCGAGCTGAGGGACGGGCTGACGTCTGGGCAACTGGTTCGGGACGCGGCCTGGTCGCTGGGCAGGATCGCTGTCGGCTTTGCTGTCGGGGCGACAGCTGGGGTCATTGTCGGTGCGCTCGCCGGGTTGTCCAAGACCTTTCGCGCGTTGTTCGGCCCGCTGTTTGCGGCTATGTACCCGATCCCAAAAACAGCGCTGTTGCCGCTGCTCGTCCTCGTGTTCGGATACAGCGAGGCTTCGAAGGTCTCACTAATCGCCATCAGCTCGTTCTTCTTGGTTCACGTCAACACCATGCACGGTGTCATGACCATCCCACAGGTGTTCATCGAAGTCGCGCGTGACTGCGGGGCAAGCAGGACCCAGTTCATTCGCACTGTCGCAATTCCCGGCGCCCTTCCGTACATTATGGCGGGCCTTCGCCTGGCGTGGACGGTAGAGCTCATCGTCATTGTGTTCGTGGAGATGACCGCCGCGACGAATGGATTAGGCGCCTACATCATGGCTTCTTGGCGGCTCTTCGAGGTGGATCGCATGATGGTGGGACTGCTGTTGTTGGCTTTCATCGGACTGGTTTCGAACCTTCTCTTCGATCTTCTGATACGGCGGCTGATTCCATGGAAAGAGCAATGCAGCTAAGTGGGGACGTCAAGATCTCCGTCAACAACGTTGGCAAGGTCTTCGGGCGGCGAGACGGTCCGGTCAGTGTGCTCCAGGGAATTGACCTGGAAGCACGTGACGGCGAGTTCGTCTGCATCATCGGGCCCAGCGGCTGCGGCAAGACCACCCTCCTGCGCATTTGCGCCGGCCTGGAGCGCGCGTCTACCGGCACAGTGTCGTTACGGCGTGACGACGAGTCCCGGCCGAGCAACACGATGGTCTTTCAGGAGCAGTCGGTATTTCCTTGGAAGACCGTTCGGGGCAACATCGAGTACGGCCTCCTGGTTCGCGGGGTCCCGAAGTCCGAACGTCGCCGCATCTCGGATCTATATATCGAACAACTGGGCTTGGGTGGCTTCGACCGGTCATATCCGCACCAGCTCTCGGGTGGGATGAAACAGCGAGTCAGTATCGGGCGGGCGTTCGCAAACGACCCAGAGATCTTGCTAATGGATGAGCCCTTTGCAAACCTCGACGAGCAGACGAGGATGGTCCTCCAGGAGGTCCTTCTCGGCACCTGGCAAGACACCGGAAAGACCGTGCTCTTCATCACACACTCCCTTGATGAGGCAATCGCCCTTGGGGATCGCGTTGTGGTCATGTCCTCGCGCCCCGGAGAGATCAAGGCGGAGTTCCGTGTCGATCTGCCCCGTCCCCGATCAATCCTGTCGCTGAAGAGTGACAGCAGATTTCTCGGTCTCGTGGGTCAGTTGTGGGACACGCTGCGAGACGAGGTCACCGGCCTAGCGGAGGTTGTCGACACATCCCGGGGCGGACAGGAAGCGATCCGGTGACGCCGACGTTCATCGTCTCTCACGGCCACTACGCCACGCTCGAGGAGGCGCTTCGACCAAGAGGGTGGCTGCGGCAGGACTGGACGCGTCAAGCAGCCCTCGGAATCGTCGGCGTGGGTGCGTTCTTCACCGTCTGGTCCCTTCTGACGTATCTCGGACTCATCGACAGAAAGCTTCTTCCGACGCCACACGCGATCGCAGTGGCATTCGGCGGAAGCATCGGAGATGGAACCTTGGCAAGGGAACTCGGACACACTCTGTCGAGGGTCCTTACCGGATTCGCCCTCGGAACCTCCGCCGGGTTGGTCGTCGGCTTCGCGATGGCTCTGTCCCGTCATGCAAAAGCAGTCATCTACCCGGTTTTCATGGCCACCTTCCCACTTCCGAAGATCGCGTTGCTCCCGCTTTCCATGGTGTACCTAGGCGTCGGTGAAGCCCCCATTGTGGCCGTCGTGGCGCTCAGCGCCTTTTACCTGCTCCCCGTCAATGTCATGGCGGCAATCGGGAACATCGACAAGGTCTATCACGATGTTGCGCAGAACCTGAACGTAACGCCAAGCCTCTTTCGCCGCAGCGTGGCGTTTCCGTACGCATTGCCGATGGTACTGGCCGCCATACGTTCGGCTTGGGCCATCTCACTCATCGTGGTGATCGCGGCGGAGATGCTCGTCGGCGGCTCCGGTCTGGGATTCCTCATCTGGCAGTCGGTCCAGGCGGGAGAGATCGAAGTCATGTTCAGCTCTTTTGTCACTATCGGAATCCTGGGTTACGGGTCACACCTACTAATTGATGGATTGACGCGGCTCCTGGTGCCGTGGCAGGTGAACGTCTGATTCAAGTTGTGCGGGGGTTTCCCCGTACATCTAGGCACACACATAACTCCGACGAACTGGATGGCTGATGACACTGTTCGAAGAACTCATGACGATGCGAGACAGCCAGCGGAAGGCACGCGCGTCGCATGACGTGGTCATCCGCGCAAGTGGCCTGGAATGGGAAGAGAATGCGCAGGGGCGCTTGAAGTGGTATCTGCATCCGGCCCTCGACAACGCACCTTCTGCCTTCACCGCCTACACACAGGAGGTGCCGCCTCAGCACAGCAGCGGCAAGTCACTTTCCCAGGGCGGCACTCTGTACTACCTCTTGCAGGGAAGTCTGACGAGCAGGGTCGACGACGAGGTGTACCACTGGGAAGCGGGCGATCTACTCACCCTTCCCGTACTGCGCGATGGCGTCGAGGCTCAGCACTTCAACATTGCTGAGCGCTCGGCTGTGCTGCTGGCGCTCGAGACGAACACGACGGAGGCGCTCGGCGTCGACAAGGGCAGCGGGTTCGAGATGATTGAGCCGGCCGGTGTCATAGCGGACGCCAGTGTGATCACGCTGGGCGCCGAAGGACCCCGTGCAGACCATGGTTCGCTGACAGATGGCCCAGTCATTGATGACGAGATTGACATGCAGTACCACCGCGACATCGAGCGTTGGAAGTGGATCCGGGACCGGAATGAGCGCGGACGACTGTTGGTCCGTGGCAGCGACCAGAGCTGGGAACAGAACATCCAGGGGCGTGTCAAGTACTACCTGAATCCTGAGTACCAGGACAACGCACTGCGTGATTGGACGTTTTTCCTGCATGACATCAAATCACACACCGGTATGCACCGGCACCAGGGTGGAATCCTCATCTACGTCGTGGAGGGCGAGGGCTACACGGTGGCGGACGGTACCCGGCACGACTGGTCGACCGGTGACATGATCATGCTGCCGTTGCAGCCTGGCGGCGTCGAGCACGAACACCACAACACGAACCCCGCAGGCACGTGCCGCTGGGTCGCCTCCTTCTACTGGCCTTGGTGGGAACTGGTCGCGTCGGAGTTCACCCAACTGCGCCCCCACCCGGACTATGTGCCCGGCAAGCATGTCCCCGACCTCGGGCAGCGTCGCGGTGCCCGGGGATGAGCCCTCGCTCTACGACCTTCCGGCGCGGGACAAGGACGGCTTGATGCTCGCCGACATACCCTCGGCGTCGGTCGTTTTGGCGGAGACACGGGCGGCGTTCGTGCTACTCGATCCCGAGAATCGGTTCTTCTGGCAGCACGAGGGCGGTCCGGCACTACCGGCGGCATCGTCGCTGCCAGCTATGGTCAACGTCCTTACTGCGGCTAGGACTAGGGCCGTTCCCAGGGTGTTTGTGACCGTTCTTGCGGATGCGAAGGCCGATTCCGTTGCCTGGCGACGCCGACGGCTGATTCTGAGAAAGGGACTCAACAGAGAACTCGACTCATCCCCATGGGGATCGCGCCTGGCGCCCGCCCTGGAGCCGACCGGGGACGAGCTGGTCATTAGTAAGCTCCGGCTCAGCGCCTTTCACGGCACCGCTCTCACCACCTACCTCCGAAACCTCCAGGTGGAGACGATCGTGCTCGCGGGGGTCGCATCCAACGGCGCAGTCATCGCGACTGCGCTGGATGCGTTGTCACGCGACCTGCACTGTTTTGTGGTCCACGATGCAACCTTGGGGACGACCGATGGGTTGCATGACGCCGCCCTCGCGGTGATCGGACAAGAGAACACAATCAGCACGTCCGCGCTGTGTAACATATGGGAAAGTCGAGGAACGTAAAGTGACTGTGCGCGCTCACTTCAGCATTGGCGTGGACATAGGCGGGACGTTTACTGACTGTGTTATACGGGATCGCGACGGCAGGTTCGTTCTCGACAAGGCGTTCACGACGCCCGGTGACCTGCAGGAGGGCGTGATTTCCAGCGTCCGGAATGCCTGTGCGCAATGGGGCCTTGGTCTCGACGAGACTCTTGAGCAGACGGAGGTGTTCAAGGCCGGCACGACCAGTCCCGTGAACAGGCTCATCAACAGAGCCGGAGCCAGAACGGCGCTGTTAACGACGGCCGGCCATGAGGACGCGGTTATTATCGGCCGTGTTCAGCAGAAGACAGACGGGCTAAGTGACGCCGACCGGAATGACCTGCGAAACTGGGGCAAGGCCGAGCCGCTCATCCCTCGTTCCCTCATCTATGGGCTCAACGAGCGTGTCGACTGTTTCGGCAATGTGTTGTCTCCGATCGACCCCCTCCAGATTGAGACAGTGGTCGGGCACTGCCTCGAGAATGAGGTTGAGGCCTTCGCCGTCTGCCTCCTTTGGTCGTTCATGAACCCGAGCCATGAGCTAGCCGTACGCGAAGTAGTCGAACGGGTGGCCCCCCAGCACTTCACCGTGCTCTCGAGTGAGATCTGCCCGATCATCGGTGAGTACGAGCGAGCGACCACCACCATGTTGAACACCTACCTAGGCCCTGGCACGGCGGCCGACTTGCTCTCGCTGGAAGCGAGTTTGAAGGACCGGGGACTGCGGTCCGAGGTTTACGTGATGCAGTCCAGCGGCGGAGTAATTTCGGCGCCCAAGGCCGTGAGTCGACCGGTCTACCTGCTGGGCTCCGGTCCGGTGGGGGGCGTCGCCGCCTCGCGCCACCTGAGCCAGGAAGTCGAGGGTCAGAACGTCATAGCCACCGACATGGGAGGCACCAGCTTCGATGTAGGCGTCGTCTCGAACGGTAAGCCGTTCGAGGTCCAGGTGTCGATCCACGAGCGCTATCGGGTTCTCGTCCCAGCAGTCGAGGTGACGTCGATCGGGGCCGGCGGCGGAAGCATCGCACGTCTCGATCCGGTAACCGGAGTACTCCAGGTCGGACCCCAGAGTGCGGGCTCCGTGCCCGGCCCCATCTGCTACGGCTTCGGAGGCACCCAACCCACCGTCACCGACGCCAATGCGGTACTGAGGCGTTTGAACCCGGAGATGTTTTTCGCGGGACGGCACAGCCTCAACGTCGAGGCTGCTCGGCAGGCCATCGCGACCGAGATCGCGGACCCGCTCGGAGTGTCCCCGGAGGCGGCGGCCATGGCGATTGTCTCGATCGTCGACAGTCGGATGGCCGACCTGATCCGGACCTTGACGGTGGAGCGCGGTCTCGATCCCCGAGACTTCGTCATAGTGGCGTACGGTGGCGGCGGCCCGCTTCACGTTGGCAGTTACGCCAGCCAGATTGGCTGTCCCACAGCGATAATTCCGCGCGCAGCACCGGTCTACTCCGCGTGGGGCATTACCAACTCGCCAAGGCTCCAGACACACGCGGCATCGGTCACGACGGTTCTGCCCGCGCCAACTTCGGCGATTCGTTCGGTCTTCGATGGGCTGACCAGTCGTGAGGTCGCGGACCACACGGAGGGCAACAACCCTGACTCTGAACGATCGGAGTCGTTCATTGTCGACATGCGCTATCGCTACCAGCTGCAGCAGTTGGCGGTTGGCGTGTCACGGGAAGAGCTAGCTAGCGACGATCTGGCGGACCTGCTCATGGAACGGTTCGAGCGGCAGTACGAGGACCGCTTTGGAGCGGGCACGACTTTCCGAGGAGCCGGGATCGAGATCTCCAGCTACCGTCTGGTGATCTCGCATGAGTTCGTTCGCGAAGCAGACCTTGTTTCTCCCGCCGAGTCGCTGGAGCTCCTTCGGGAGAAGCGCGAGGTCTGGTTCGACGACAGCTTGCGCCTCGTTCCTGTCTACGATGCCGACGCTGCGGCGACAGGGTTTCGGGCCGACGGGCCATGCATGCTCGAGGGAAGGCTGATGACCGCGGTCATCCATCCCGGCCAATCGGTAGAGGTCGACCCACGTGGTGATTTCTTGCTCAGGCTGCAGGCCTGACGGTGCAATTCACGAAGGAGAAGCAGATGCGAACGGACCCGTTGGCCTTCGAAGCGTTGCGGCATCGGATCACCACCATTGCTGAGGAGGGGTCAGCGGTGTTGAAGATGGTCTCGAGCTCGCCGGTCGCGTCCGAGGCCAACGACTGCAACGTCGCGATAATGGACGCGGACGGAGCAGCGGTCGCGATCGGTCCTGGGCTCAGCAGCCACGGGATCGCCTGCATGATGGCAACGCGATATGTCCGTGCTGACTACACCGACAATCCGGGTGTTGGTGAGGGCGACATGTTTCTCACGAACGACCCTTACAGCTGCACTCCGCATCAGTCGTGCTTTGCACTTGTAACGCCCGTCTGGTGGAAGGGGAGAGTCGCGGCATGGGTGGGCGCAGGGATCCATGTGCCCGACGCTGGCGGGCCGGTCGCAGGCCAGGTCTCAGTCGGTGCAATGTCGGTCTACCAGGAGGCAACACCGATGTTGCCTATGCGCATTGTCGAGGGGGGTCGGATACGCAAGGACCTCGAGAACGAGTTCGTCATCCGATCCCGGACACCGCAGCAGCTCG
>JAXDJK010000600.1:0-7770 GCA_034665665.1 Acidobacteriota bacterium | reverse complement strand
CGCCGCACTCCAAACGCTTCGCGTAGAGCTTGCACGCTTCAGGCGTAGAGCGTGCCGGACTACGCGAAGCGTTTGGAGTGCGGCGCTTTCCCGCCGCTCTTGTATAGCCACAGGCGCAGATGTGAATCTAGAAGCTATACCGCGCTTCCAGCGTCACCGTCCGCCCGTTCGTCCCCGTGGCGAACCCGTACTGCCCCGCCGCCGGCCGGTCGCCGGCGATCTGCGTCATCTCGGCGCCGAGGCGGAGCTGGGGGCGGAGGTCGTAGAGCCAGGCCAGGGTCCAGGAGCGGCCGCTCTCGTCGTTCGACTCGGCGGGGGTGAAGTCCTGCTCGTCGGTGCCGAAGATGTCGTAGCGGCCGGTCCAGCGGTTGCGGTTGCGCTTTCCGGAGACGAGGACATAGCCGGCGTGAAAGTCGAGCTGGGCGAATCCGGCGGTGCGCACGCCCATGCCGGTGGAGCCGGTCATGTACTCGGCGGCCACGACGAGGCGGTTCGGATCTCCGATCTCGCCGCCGATCAAGTGGAACTTCGTGCGCCACGCGTATTCGCCCGCGTAAAGCGCGCGATCGCCGCGATTGTCGAGCCACGCGTACTGCACGTTCATCCGTTCCGGACGCGACCAGCGTGCTCGTGCAGCGAAGCCGGTGCGGCCGTCCAGATCCTTGCCGAACGGCTTGGTCCCGTCATCGCGCTGCTCGGCGAAGAAGGTCTGCAATGACCCGAGGGGCGGCAGCGGCAGGACCTCGCCATAAGTGGAGAGCCGCGAGCCGACGCTCCAGCCGCGCCACGCCAGCAGCGCGCCCATCGAATCGTTTCCGCGAAACGCGGTGGCGGCGCCAGTGAGCACATCTCCGCTCCGCAGCGTATGCCGCCACTCCAGTTCCGCGCCGATGGGCCGCACTTCCTCGCCGATCCAGCTGTTCAGCGCGGAAAACGAGATCGAATACGGCGACGTCCACAGCTCGCCCTTGTTCTCGCGCGACGTGGGCAGAAAGAACTGCCCCGCGCGGAGGCGCAGCTCGTTGCTGCCACGCGCGCCGTGTACGTCCACGAACGCCTCGATCAGGCCAGCATCCCCGCGTCGGGCGGCACCGCTCGCGTGCAGCTCCAGCCAGTTGGTGGCCGTCCAGTCGAGCCCCAGCTGTCCGACGCCGAGTAGCGCATCGCGATCGCCGCCTGCCTCGAGACGCCCGAAGCCGCCCTCGAGCCACGATTCCGGCCCGGTCGCATTCACCCCGCGCGCCGCGATGTAGCCCTGCAGATCGACCTGTGCAAACGCAGGAGTAGCGAGGAGACAGAGCGCTACGACGACGAACCGCATCCGGCGATTATGAGCGCAGCGGCACGCGCGGGTCGCGCCAGAGGCCGACCACGCTTTTGCCGTAATCGATCGTCACCAGGAAATGCGTGAGCATGCGGTTGCCGATGCGGGGCTGGGTCACGTTCGAGAACTGCACGTCCGTGGCGCCGAAATCGGTGCCGGCGAGCATCACGTGCACGCTGCCGCGGCCGTCGGTTGCGCGGGGGAGGACGAGCGTGTCGGGGCTGGTGGTATCGACGACGGCCTGGATGTCGCGGCCGTCGACCGACACCGTCACCGTAGGCGCGCCGGTGTAGCGGTAGAGGGTCATCTGCCCTGGGTGGATGCCTTCCTTCTGGTAGGTCACCAGGCCGCTCTTGTAATCGATGGTCAGTGCGTGGCGGCGCCAGGTATCGGCGCCGATGATGCCGTCGGCCACGCCGCCGAGGGAGAGGCGCTGGGGGGTGATGCGGATGGTCTGCTTGTCGCTGAGGTTCACGGAATGCGTGCTGCCGGCGCGGAGGGAGAAATTGGGATCGATCACCGTCACCGGGGCGGCTGTGCCGAGGATGAAACGGCCGGGGAGACCGTCCACGCGCAGCGTGTCCAGCGTGACCACGTTATTGCGCAGGCTGAACGCGAAATTCACCTCGTCGCCGAGCCGTTCGTTCTGCCACGGGAGCATTCGCGTGCACGATGCCGCCATGAGCAGCACCAGCGCCGCGGCGGTTGCTCTCCCGATCGATTTCGATAACATACCCGTCCCTTGCACCGCCGCGCGTGATGCGCCGGCCCCGTCAACGTAGCAACTTGGACGCCCGAAAGGAATCTGCGATGGTTTCGCTTCCCGAATTCAAAAACGAGCCACTGACCGACTTCACCAAGCCGGAGGAGAAGGCGGCCATGGAGCTGGCCCTCGCCAAGATCGCCGGCGAGACCGGCCGCGAATACCCGCTGGTCATCGGCGGTGAGCGCATCACCGGACTCGATACGTTTGCCTCTCTCAATCCCGCGCACAAAGACCAGACCGTCGGCAAGTTCGCGGACGGCTCCGGCGAGCACGCCGAGCGTGCTGTCGATGCGGCCTGGCAGGCCTTCGCCACCTGGAAGCGCCAACCGGTGAGCGTGCGCGCGGGCGTGCTGCTGACAGCGGCCGACCTGATGCGCCAGCGCAAGCACGAGTTCTCCGCGGTGATGGTCTTCGAAGTGGGCAAGAGCTGGGCGGAAGCGGATGCCGATACCGCCGAAGCAATCGACTTCCTCGAGTTCTACGCGCGCGAGGCGTATCGCTACGCGGGCGAGCAGCCGATCACGAAGATCGAGTCCGAGGACAATGACCTGGTCTACATCCCCCTCGGCGTGGGCGCGGTCATCCCGCCGTGGAACTTCCCGCTGGCCATCATGGCCGGCATGACCACCGCCGGCATCGTCACCGGCAATACCGTGGTGCTCAAACCCTCCAGCGACGCGCCGTGGATCGCCTGGCGCTTCTTCACGCTGCTCGAAGAGTCGGGCATGCCTCCGGGCGTGGTGAACTTCGTCACCGGCGGCGGCACGGAAGTGGGCGAGCGCCTGGTGCAGCACCCGCGCGTGCGCTTCATCTCCTTCACCGGCTCGAAGGAAGTGGGGCTGCACATCAATCACGAAGCAGCCAAGCCGCGCGAGGGTCAGATGTGGATCAAGCGCGTGGTGGCGGAGATGGGCGGCAAGGACGCGATCATCGTCGACCGCGAGTTCGCCAATCTCGACGAAGCCGCATCGGCGGCCGTGGCCGCTGCGTTCGGGTTCCAGGGGCAGAAGTGCTCCGCCTGCTCGCGCCTGATCGTCGACGAGGCGATCTACGACCGGTTCGTGCCGATGATCGCGGAGAAGACCAGGCAGCTGCGCATCGGCGATCCGTCGCTCGGCGACATCCAGTTCGGCCCCGTGGTGAACGAGAAGGCGATGAAGAAGATCTCGTCGTACATCGAGAAGGGGAAGAGCGAAGGCCGCGTCATCGCCGGCGGCAACACCGACCCGAAGGAAGGCTTCTTCATCGAGCCGACGGTCATCGCCGACGTCGATCCGCGCGCCTCGATCGCGCAGGAGGAGATCTTCGGACCGGTCCTGGCGATCATCAAAGCCCGCGATTTCGACGACGCCCTACGCATCGCCAACGACACGCAGTTCGGCCTCACCGGCGCGGTGTTCACGGATAACGAAGAAAAGCTCGAACGCGCCCGCGAGGAGTTCTTCGTCGGCAATCTCTACCTGAACCGCAAGTGCACCGGCGCGCTGGTAGGCGTCCACCCCTTCGGCGGCTTCAACATGTCCGGCACGGACTCAAAAGCCGGCGGCCGCGATTACCTCGGCCTCTTCCTGCAGGCGAAGTCGATCTCGCGCAAAGTAGCCCCGCAGCCGCGGACGGTGGCGGAGGCGAAGGGGTTTTAGCTCTCAGCTGTCAGCTCGCAGCTGTCAGGGCTGCGCTCGGCCGACAGTCTTCTCAGGCGCTCCGCATGGTGCAGCGGAGCCCTGAGAGCTGAGAGCTGAGAGCTGAGAGCTGCCTCTAATCCAGCTTGAAATTCACCGTCAGGTTGAAAATCGTGGCGACGGGCTGGCCGTTGAGGGTGCCGGGGCGGAAGCGCCACTTCTTGACCGCGTGCTCGGCTTCTTCGGAGAGGCCGAGGGGGAGGCCTTTGATCACGCGGACGTTGTCGACGTTGCCCTGCTTGTCGATGATCGCTTCGAGGATGACGATGCCGGAGATGCGGGCCTTGCGCGCACCCTCCGTGTAGAGCGGGTCGGCGCGGTCGATCGCGACCGGGGCCTTGACGTCGCCGCCTACGCGGAGCGGACCGCTCGGCGGGTCGGCCGGGCTGCCGGTGCCTTCGCCCTCGGTGCCTGTGCCTTTGCCACCCAGCTCGCCGCCGAGCTTCCCACCGAGCTCGCCGCCTTTTACGCCGCCAATCTGGCCGCCCACCACACCACCGACTTCGCCGCCGACGATCCCGCCGGCTACGCCACCCTGAACGCCGCCGACGACACCGTTGGCCGCGTCGGCACCGGAGGCGGAGGTCATGCCGCCGGCCGGCAGCTCATCGATCGGGCCGGGATCGACCACCTCGGTCGGCGTGATCACCGGCGTCTGAACCTGCGGGACGTTCTTCGGGATCTGGCGCGGCTGCGTCAGCTTCGGCGTCTGCTGGACCGGCTTCTGGATCTGCACCGGCTTCTGCTGGAGGACGTGCGCCGGCCGCGGCGAGCCCATGGACGCAGGCGGCGGCGGTGGCGGCGGGGGCGGAGGCGGCGGGGCCGCGCCCTGGGTGATGAACGCCGCAATCGGCTTCTCCGGGGCCGCCTTCTGCGGGGCCGCGTGCGTGCCGGCGTAGACCACGCCCGCGATCAGCATCGCGTGAAGGAGAAGGGAGAGCGAGGAGGCCTTCCAACCGCCCTTTTTCTTCTGCTGGTTGCCTGATTCGAGAAGCTCTTTTTGCAGGTCCATAGGGGACTTATTAGCAGTATCGCTGCCAGCACGTTTGACGTTTTGGATCAATCATTTAGAATGCGCCCCGATGCGTGCGACCAAGGGGCTGCTGCTTCCGTTTCTGGCCGTGTTTGCGGCCTGTGCGAGCGCGACCCTGCCGATTCCGCAGGAATGGCGGTCCGTGACCGGGGTCAGACCCCTCGGCGCGGCCGAGCTCAAGCGGTTCACGGGCGGTACACCACCGGTCATCCAGCCGGTCCCGTCCGCTCACATCACCGTGGTCAACGGGCAGCTGCTGAACGGTGCGAAGCCCATCACGGACCGCTTCGCCGCCATCCAGTCGTTCGACGTCTCGGAAGCGCGGGGGGAAGTCATCTTCTCCGCGAAGAAGGGCGACAACTTCGACGTCGGCCTGGCCGCCACGGACGGCTCGAAGACCAACTGGCTGCCGGCCGAGCCGTACGATGAGGTGAACGTGTCCTGGGCCCCGCGGGGCAACAAGGTCAGCTATACCGTCCGGGCCAGGAGCGGCGACATCGTGCGCACCCTGCACATCCCCAGCAGCGTGGCGCTTTCGGTGGAGTTTCCGCTGGCCACGGTCCACGCGCTGGCGTGGGAGCCGGCGGCAGAGCGGTTCGCGGTGATCGTCTCCTCCGCGGCCATGTCGCCGTACGTCGAGCTGGTGCAGTACAGCGGGGAAGTGCGGCGCACGCCGGTGGCGCCGCAGGTGATCCTCGACGCCGAGGTCGAGGCGTTCGGTACGGACGCCGTGATCCTCCGGCCGCGCGAGCTGGCGTACAACGAACGGCTGCCGGTGGTGGTCTGGACGGGTGACCCGCACGCCTGGAACGATGCCGGCGGCACGCTGTTCCGTAATGCGCGGGTGGCGCTGGTGGTGGCCCGGAAGACGGACGCCGAGACCTTCCGCCGGATCGCCGACACGGCGTGGATGGACGGCAGCCGGATCTTCGTCGTCGGCGCCGGCCACGAAGGGGCTACGTCGATCCTTGGCGATGCCTCGATTCCAGCCGGGCGCTACCGCACCGTGCGGAACGTCGTGAGCGTTGCACCCGATGTCGTAGAATCGTTCGCGGCCGGTTTCATTGCAGACTGGTTGAAGAGGAACCCACCCACGAATGGCAGCAGCCGCTGAGCAGGATCACCGGAAGTCGACGGGCCGCGAGTACTTCGAAGCGCTGCTGATTGCGATCCTGTTCGTCAATTTCGCCCGCGTGTTCGTCTTCCAGGCCTTCAAGATCCCGAGCGGCTCGATGGAAGACAACCTGAAGATCGGCGATCACCTGGTGGTCAACAAGTTCATCTACGGGCCGAAGGGGACGTTCCTGGACGGGCTCCTGCCGCTGCGCGACGTGAAGCGGGGGGACATCATCGTCTTCCGCTTTCCGGAGAACCCGGACGTCGATTACGTGAAACGCGTGATCGGTCTGCCGGGGGATACGGTCCGGGTGCGCGACAAGGTCGTGTACGTGAACGACCGCGCGCTCGTGGAACCGTATGTCGTTCACGACGATCCGGAGGTCATCCCCGACCGTCCCGCGCTGCCGGAGCCGTGGCGCTCGCGCGATCAATTCGGCCCGGTCAAGGTCGGGCCGGAGCAGTACTTTGCCATGGGCGACAACCGCGACCACTCCGCCGATTCGCGCTACTGGGGCACCGTGCCGCGCGCCAACCTGAAGGGGCGCGCCTTCATGGTCTACTGGTCGTACGAGGGCACGCCGCCGCCGCCGAGCGCTTCGCTCAAGGAGCGCGTGGTCGCTCTGTCGAAGGTCGCCGTCGGCTTCTTCTCACACACACGATGGAACCGGACGTTCTTCATCGTGGACAGCAAGTACCACTACACGCCCGGCATCGAGTCCTATGGAAACGAGTGAATCCGACGAAGTTTATCCGGTGCAGCCGCTGACGACCGCGGACGGCCTCGGCACGGTCATCGACCGCGGCTCGCATCCCATCTCGCGGCGCAGCATCCCCGAGAACGTGCTGAAGGTCCTCTACCGCCTGCACCGCAGCGGCTACCGCGCCTATCTTTGCGGCGGCAGCGTCCGCGACCTGCTGATGGGTGGTACGCCGAAGGACTTCGACGTGGCCACGGACGCGCATCCCGCGGAAGTGCGCCGCCTCTTCCGCAACAGCCGCATCATCGGCCGGCGCTTCCGGCTGGTGCACATCATCTTCCAGGACCAGATTGTGGAAGTGGCCACCTTCCGGCGCGAGCCGGAGCGGCCCGTCCCGCAGGAGGACGACCCGGCGGAAGACTTGTTGATCACGGACGACAACACCTTCGGCTCGCCGCTGCAGGACGCGAAGCGCCGCGACTTCACCATCAACGCGCTCTTCTACAACATCGACGACTTTTCGGTGATCGATTACGTCGGCGGGATCGACGACCTCAACGCCGGCCGGGTACGGCTCATCGGCGAGGCGGATGTCCGCTTCCGCGAAGATCCGGTGCGGATGCTGCGGGCCATCGAATTTGCCTCGCGCCTCGGCTTCGAGATCGAGAAGGAGACGTACGACGCTCTGATCCGCCATCGCGCCGACATCCTCAAGGCCTCGCCGCCGCGCGTCTCGGAGGAGATCCTCGACCTCCTGCGGCGCGGCTGGTCGCGCGGCGCCTTCCGGCTGATGGTCGACCTGGCGTTGCTCGAGCCGCTGCTGCCGGAGATCTACAACGCGATCAAGGGCGACGGCGCGCCGTACTTCTGGAAGATGCTGGAAGTGCTGGACCGTACCGTCCAGTCGGGCCGCAAGGTCACGGACGCGGTGCTGCTGTCGGTGCTGATGCTGCCGTGGGTGATCGAGGAGCTGGAGAAAGAAGAGAGCCGCCGCGACGCGCGCATGCGCATCGGCGAGGTGATCGTCTTCATCCGCGACCTGATCCAGCCGCTCTGCGTGCGCATGTCCCTCGCGGCGGGCACGCGTCACCAGATGGAGCAGGCCCTGGAGACGCTCTGGCGGCTCCTCGAGCCGCCCACCGATCGCCGAT